>DAOSCC010000110.1:0-7739 GCA_035361135.1 Clostridiales bacterium
CTTCAGCCTCGAAAAGGGGGAGACCCTTTCCATCATCGGATCCTCCGGAAGCGGAAAGACAACGCTGCTTCGCTGCCTCAACTTCCTTGAGACTCCCGATGCAGGCACTATCACCGTAAACGGGGAAGTCATATTCGACGCTGCCGATCCCGTTTCCAGGAGCGAGAAAGGCATACGTGAGAAGCGTCTGCACTTCGGGCTCGTTTTCCAGTCGTTCAATCTCTTCCCGCAGTATACGGCCCTGCAAAACGTTACCCTGGCAGGATTGCTGCTGGCGAAAGAACGTGCTGATTACAAGGGGAGAAAGAACGAGATACAGGAAGAAATAATCAGGAATGCGAAAACCATTCTCGACAGTGTCGGGCTTTCGTCGAAACTCGATTATTATCCGCACCAGCTTTCAGGCGGCCAGCAGCAGCGCGTTGCCATAGCCCGCGCGCTTGCGCTGAACCCGGATATACTTTGCTTCGATGAACCCACGTCCGCACTCGACCCGGAGCTTACCGGCGAAGTATTGCGTGTGATACGCGAACTTGCCGAAAGGAAGACCACGATGATAATCGTGACGCACGAAATGTCCTTTGCCCGGCAGGTGTCCGACAATGTGTTGTTCATGGACGATGGAGTCATTGTCGAATACGGCCCGCCGGAGCAGGTCATAGGTAATCCCAGGGAAGAGCGCACAAAGCGGTTCCTTGAGCGTTATTTCGAGAACGGGAACGTTTAGTGCCTGTATTTTTCGGCGACTGCTATTTTTACCGCCACGGGGAAGAGCTCCATGACCAGTTTGAGTTCCGACAACGGCGGATATGTGGGTGCGATGCGTATCGTGCTGTCTTTCGGGTCGATGCCGTAGGGATATGACGAACCTGCCGGGGTCAGGGTGACGCCGGCGTCGCGGCACAGTTCCACGATCCGCCTCGCGCAGCCTTCAGGCGCGTAATAGCAGATGAAATACCCACCCTTCGGGCGGCTCCAGGTACCTATGCCCGAGAGTTCATTTTCGAGCACATCCAGTATATATTCAAACTTCGGACGGATTATTCCGGCATGCTTTGCCATGTGTGCCTCCACTGCAGCCTTATCAGGCAGGAAGCGGACGTGGCGGAGCTGATTCAGCTTGTCGTAGCATACCAGCTGATATGTGAGCAGGGCGCTGTGTCGGGCTATGTTTGCCGGACTTGCACCCATTGCGGCAACGCCGCCTCCCGCAAAAGTTATCTTTGAAGTCGAAGTGAACATGAGCACCCTGTCCGGAATTCCGGCGGCAGCACATGCTTCATATATGTTCATAAGACTGTCGCGTTCGTGTTCGTAGAGATGGTGTACACAGTAGGCGTTGTCCCATATGATCCTGAAGTCCGGCGCGGCCGTTTTCATGGATGCGAGCCGTATCACAGTTTCGTCGCTGAATGTTATGCCGGACGGATTGCTGTACATGGGAACGCAAATCAGCCCCTTGACCTCCGGATCCTTTACAAGTTCCTCCACTTTGTCCATATCCGGTCCGCCGGGACCGAGTTCCACAGGTACCATCCCTATGCCGAGCGTTTCACACATATGGAAATGCCAGTCATACCCGGGGACGGGGCAAATGAACCTGACCCTGGGGAGCTTCGCCCATGGTGTGTCGCCTTCCATCGGCCCGCACAGCAGTGCGCGCGTAAGCACGTCATGGATCATGTTTATGCTGGAATTGCCGCCGACGATGACCTGGCTGGCAGGAACGCCGAGCAATTGGGAAAAAAGGCGCCTGGCCTCCGGTATCCCTGTGGGATCCCCATAATTACGGACATCGATGCCGTCTTCGCTGATGAAATCATCGTTGGTAAATTCATAATCCATGCGGAGCATCGGTACAGAGAGGTCAAGCTGTGCTTTTTCGGGTTTCCCCCGTGACATGTCCAGTTTAAGGCCGCGCTTTTTGAACAGGTCATAGCGCCGCCAAAGTTCGGCCAGTTCCATTGAGTCCATAATCTCCACTCTTTCGTAAGAACATTCAGGTATACGTTTTACGTATCCTGTTATACAGATCCGGTATGATGCCATTTAAAGGTACGGCGCTGCATCGCGGGTTTTGCATCACAGGCTGGCCTGCAGCAATGCAGTGACGGTCATAATGGACCGTCATACCAGTTCGGGAAGCGTTACTGAGCCGTTGGGCATCAGCAAGACATCTCCCGTAAGTTTACCGCCGTTCAGAGCGGCAGCCAGGTCCAGCGCCTCGTCGAGGGTCCGGACTACGTGCATCTTTGTCTTTGAAAAATTCTCAGCGCCAAAGTCAGTGACATATATAAAGGTATATTTTTCTGCGGTATCGGCAAACAGGTAACCGGTATGGGCCCCGATCGAATATTTCTCACGCAGCGCCTTCTCCCTGTCGAGCATGTTGTCATAACCGGTTATCTGTTTTTCGGTATCAGGCGATCCGAAACCTTCCCGGCTCTCGGACAGCATGATCATTATGCCGCCGGGCTCGGTGCATTCCAGCATATGGCACAGCGTTTTCAGGGGCTGGTATACGTTTATGTCCTTTGGATACCCGCCGGCCGATGCGATCACTATTGGATAGAGACGGTCGATACGGACCTTGTTCATCCTGTCGACGAGCCTGCAGGCTTCCTCGTGGGCTTTTACCATGTCGCCAGCAAAGGCCCCGACTATCCTGTAGCTGTCGTCTGCGACGACATTTATTATAAAGCAGCGGCCGAGCATTAGGGCGCCTTCCAGCATGTCCAGATGCAGCGGGTTGCCTTCCATACGGCCGCTCTTCACATCAGGATTGCCGCCGCTGCCGAGCCCGTGGTTCAGCGAGAGCGAGTGGTTCGCCTGCACTGTCTCCCTGGAAGCGATCCCCGGTATGACGCTTTTCCTGCCGCCGCTGAAACCGGCAAGAAAATGATGGAGCACAGCGCCGATCAGGATCACATGGTCGCTGTTGACGGCGATGGAATTGAGCTTTACAGGCGTGCCGCGGCTGGTGGTGCCCAGGTATGTCAGGTTGCTTTCGTCCGAGGGATCATGATCCACCACCCTGATGCGGCTGTAAATTTCATCTGTGACAAGTGCGCGCAGTTCACCGGCGGTTTGGGCGCGGTGAGTGCCGCGTGCGCTTATGATGACGATGTCTTCGTCCCTTATCCCGGCTCTGTTCAGCCTTTCAAGGAGGACGCTCAGTATCATGCCGGGTTTCTGCCAGCTTCTTGTTACATCGCTGATAACTATGCTGATTTTTTCGCCAAGTTTTACCGTCTCTTCGATCCGCTTTGCGCCGATGGGATTGTCCAGCGCTTCTTCGATAAGCTCGCGCGGCGTACGGGACGGAAGTTCGACATGGTTTGGTTCCAAAACCAGCTTTATCTGTTCCCCGGGCAACCGCACCTCGAATTCACGGTTGCCATACTTGAGATAGTAAGGCATTTCGATCTCCTTCTCTATGCGTATATATGCACTGCAGCATACCTCGGTACGATTGTACGGCAAACGCAATGCCATGCAGCACTCATACGGCAGAATGCGTGCAAAGTATTTCATTCAGATCTTTGACAATAATATATCACAGGCGTTATGTCGGCGCAATCTGCGGAAGATCCGGGATGTATATTATAACTGATCATAGAAGAATTTCGATTGTAGAAATTTTTCTTACTTCTGCGCATTTCAACGAGGCGGGAGACATGTTCATATCGTTTGCTTTCGACCAGTCGGAAGGAAGTACCTGGTAGATCGGCACCCGCCGGCTATAAAGGCGGGGGACATCTGTCGCCTCGACACAGATATGCTATAATATGAAATGATTTTTGCCTGCGGGCAAGCCACAGCAGCATCCCGGCAGGGAGTTCGGGATGACATACGGCTCCAGGTGCCCGGAGCAGGTCAGGCTGCTGAACGATAGCACCATTGGCCGATAAAAGCTAATAAATAATGAAAGGAAGTAGAAAATGTACGAACTGATAATATTCGATATCGACGGTACAATGATCGACACAGCGGAAGTTGTAAAAAAATCATACAGTTATGGCATGTATGAGGAACTTGGCAGGGACCTCACCGACGAGGAGGTGGCAAGAGCCTTCGGAGTCCCGACTATCCAGGCGATGGAGATCCTGGGAGCCAGGAATATCGAAAAAGCATGCGGGAGGTATTTCGAAAGCCTTTTCAAATACTACAGGGAAGGCGTCCCGCTTTTTGAAGGTATTGAAGAATTACTGCAGGAACTAAAGAGGCGCGGTGTGAAATGCGGGATAGTCACATCGAGAAACAGGGACGAAGTGGCGAACGATACGACCCTTAGTTCAGTGATGAAGTATTTCAGCCTTATCGTTACGGCGGAAGACACCAAAAAACACAAGCCGGAAGCCGAGCCGGTACTGAAACTGATGGAACTGGCGGGTGTGGTCCCGGCCGGAGTCATCTATATAGGAGATACATATTTTGACTATATGTGCGCAAAGAATGCCGGAATCGATTTTGCACTGGCATCATGGGGCGCAAGGGAGGATGACAGGATCAGGCCGGACTATTTGCTGGCCAGGCCGGCCGACCTGCTGGATATACTGGACCGGGGCCGGGAGCAGGACTGAGCGTCGGCATGATCAGGGATGAATGTCATGACGGAACCGGACCGGTTACGAAAACCGAATCATTTTCTGAGGCTGTAGCCACCTGAACGAATATATTATGCGTTATTGACATATTGGAAAAAGAAAAATAAAATAAAAATAAACAGCAATAAACGAAAAAGGAGATTCAGCAGTGGGCGCATACGTCATAGGAATAGATATAGGAACACAGGGAACAAAAGCTGCACTTTTCGATGAGAAAATGGAAACGATCGCAACTGCATTCGCACCATCCAGGCTGATATCGCCGAAACCGGGGACTGTCTGGCAGGAGCCTGACGACCTGTATATGTCCTGCGCGGCAACAATAAAAGAATTGCTGGACAAATCGGGCGTTGCTGCAAAGGATGTTGCGGCTATAGGCGTCGACGGCCAGATGGCGGGCATCATGGGTGTGGATGAAAACGGAGAGGCGTCGACATATTACGATTCGTGGCTCGATACCAGGTGCGGCAAATATATGGAACAGATGCGCTCCAGGGCAGGGAAGAGAATAATCGAACTGAGCGGCGGTCCCGTTTCATATGTCCACGGTCCCAGGATACTCTGGTGGAAAAACGAGCACCCGGAAGCATATGCGAAAACTGCCAGATTCGTCATGCCGCAGGCATACGTTGTGAGCAGGATGACCGGGCTTACGGCTGACGAAACGTATTTCGACTACACTCACCTGCATTTTTCCTGCCTTGCTGACAATGCGAACAAGTGCTGGTCGGATGAACTGCTGGAGATATTTGATATAGATAAGAACAAGATGGCGCGGATCATATCGCCATTCGAGGTAGTCGGCAGGGTCACGGAGGATTTTGCGGCGATCTCCGGCCTCGTTGAGGGGATCCCTGTTGCAGCAGGCTGCGGAGACACTGCCGCTAGCACATTCGGCGCAGGAATGTTCGACAGGGGACAGGTTTTGGACTGCGCGGGCACCGCTTCGGTGCTGTGCAGTGTTGTTGACAGCTTCGTACCGGACACCGGACATGAAACCCTGACGATGATGAGAAGCCCGATCGACGGTTTGTTCCTTCCGCTGGCCTATATCAACGGCGGAGGCATGTGTGTCCGCTGGTTCCGTGATACGCTGAGCGGAAAACCGGCTGCTGGCTATGATGAACTGGAGAAAGAGGCTGAGTCTGTCGAACCTGGCAGTGAGGGATTGCTCTTTATCCCGCACTTTTCGGGAAGGGCGCTGCCGTGCAGCACCAGCCTGAAGGGAGCATGGATGGGACTTGATTTCAAGCATACCCGCGGGTATATGTACAGGTCGGTCATGGAGTCGATCGCCTATGAATACAGGTATTACCTGTCTGTCCTGCGCAGCCTGTACCCAAAGGGCGATTTCAGCAGCATGGTCACCATAGGCGGCGGTGCAAAATCGGCGCTTTTCAACCAGATCAAGGCCGATGTGCTCGGCATCGGCGTGACCGTGTTCGAAACAGGCGATACAGCCCTGCTGGGCAGTGCCGTTATAGCCGCATACGCCGTGGGTATGCTGACAGATTACAAACAGCCGATACGCCGGGTCATGAAAAAACGGGCGGAATATGTTTCTAATGCAGAGAAGCACGACGCATACCGTTTTTATGCCGATGCGTATCTTAGGGCGATCGATCGGCTGACACCTTTTTATGATGAACTGGCTTCGGGAGAAATTGGCTGAACAAATCGGCTTTTATGATCCCAACGGAGATATGCTGCCCGTTGATATCAGATATTTTATTTTGAATAAAGGGGTAAAAGTCATGGCGAAACAATCCGGAGCTATGCTGGCTCAAGTGCGCCAGCAGACCATTGCTGAACTTGTCCAGAAGATGGGCAATATCACTGTCAACGACCTGTGTGCGAGATTCAACGTTTCTCCCGCAACGATCAGGAACGATCTGCGGAGCCTGGAAAGCCGCAGCATTATCAAGCGTACCCATGGAGGCGCGATTAGTACCTCCAAAATGGTATACGAACTCAGTACCGTCCAGAAGGAAGTCCGGAGCATCAATGAAAAAAGGGCGATCGCGCGGACTGCAGCGGAATTTATCGAGGAAGGCGATGCGATAGCGCTCGATTCCGGTACTACGACCTTTGAACTAGCACGCCTGTTAGTGAACATAAAGAACCTTACTGTAGTTACGAATGATTTGCAGATAGCGTCATGGCTTGAACAGAACACCTCAGTGAACATAATGCTGGCAGGCGGCCAGGTGCGGCGCAATTTCCGCTGCACGACAGGCCAGTCGGCCCTGGAAATGCTTTCGATGCTGCATGTTGACAAGGCATTTATCGCCGTGAACGGCGTGAGCATAAAAAGCGGGCTCACGACGCCAACCATGGACATGGCCTGCATAAAGAAGCAAATGATCGACTCGGCCGACAAAGTGATACTGCTGGCAGACAGCAGCAAGATAGGAAGGACCGCATTCGTTACCTATGCGCCGGTTTCCGTGCTGGACGTGATGATCACCGACGAGTTTGCAGACAACAGCTTCGTTGTTTCACTGCGCAGTACGGGAGTGAATGTGATTTGCGCAAAGGTCGATGATGCTGGAAGATAAAGACATGGTGTATTTTGACATAATGTTTCTGCAGCGGAACGTAACCAGTTTTGGCTGACATCCAAATGCATAAAGTCCCTGCGATTGCATGCCGGTATTATATACCGGCATGTGCCATTTAGGTGACACTTCTCCTGAGGACACTCCTCAGCAGTAAAGAAACACCACTTTCAGAGGAGCGTCGCCATTCCTATTCAGACATGCGATATTTCTCAACCGGAAAGGAATACTTCTTTGCCGGGAAGTGTCACCATACCTTTTACTACCGAAAATAAACGATAAAAAACGATAAAAAACGATTGAATCTTTTTATGCAGAAGGGTATAATAATAACAAAAAGAATACAAAAGACTGACAGGAGCAGACGGAAAATGAGCATACGCGATTTAGGCATTTGTTTGATCGGATGTGGACGTGCCGGGATGATCCATGCACGCAATTTTGTGAACAAAGTCCCGGGAGCACGTATGGCTGCAGTGGTGGACGTGGTCGAGGATACTGCAAAGGCTGCCGCAGCGGAACTTGGCATCGACAAATGGTTCACGGATTACAGGCAGATACTGGACGACAGGGA
>DAOSCC010000111.1:0-7666 GCA_035361135.1 Clostridiales bacterium
AATATAATATTACAAACAATAACTTGTAATGTTACATCCAGGAGGCTGTAAGCATGGGTATAGTAGGCAAGCCATTGAAAAACATGCCCTGGGAAGATAAACCGGGCGATTGTCAAAGCGTAGTGTGGAGATACTCCGGAAATCCGATCATAGAACGCAATCCCACAAAGCATTGCGGGAGAGTGTACAACAGCGCGGTGATACCTCATGGCAACGGGTTCGTCGGAATATTCAGGGCTGACCACACGGACGGCAAGGCCAGGCTCCATTTTGGCCGCAGCAGTGACGCCATACACTGGGAGATCGAAGATGAACCCATCAAGTGGAAAGACGAAGAAGGAAAGCCGTATGATCCCAATTATGCATATGATCCCAGGCTGGTTGAGATCGACGGCGTTTATTACATAATCTGGTGCACCGATTTCGGCGGTGCAGCGCTCGGCATGGGCATGACCAGGGATTTCAAAGAGTTCACCAGGCTCGAGAACCCCTTCCCTCCTTTCAACCGGAACGGCGTCCTCTTCCCCAGGAAGATAAACGGAAAATACATGCTGCTCAGCAGACCTAGCGACAGCGGCCACACACCGTTCGGCGACATATTTGTCAGCGAAAGTGCAGACCTTAAGTACTGGGGAAGGCACAGGCGCGTCATGTCAAGGGGAGGCAGCGGATGGTGGCAGAGCACGAAAATAGGTGCAGGCCCTGTTCCCATCGAGACAGACGAAGGATGGCTGCTCTTCTACCACGGGGTCACCACGACATGCAGCGGTTATGTTTACAGCATGGGCGCCGCTATACTGGACAGGGATAACCCTTCTATAGTAAGATACAGGTGCAGGGACTACCTGCTGACGCCTGAAAAGTTATATGAAACCTCGGGTTTCGTACCAAACGTCGTATTCCCGTGCGCTACCCTGCATGACGCTGAAACGGGCAGGATAGCTATCTACTATGGAGCAGCAGATACCTATGTCGCCCTTGCATTTGCTCAAGTGGACGAAGTAGTTGATTACATAAAGAACAACTCGGAAGCAGTTTACGGTGACGATATCGAATACAGGTAACCAGAGGTGCGGCAACAATGCTTAGTACTACCAGGCAACTGAAGGATCATGTCGAGAACGAGTTGAGAACGAATATCCTGGACTTCTGGTGCGATCATGCTGTCGACAATGAAAACGGAGGCTTTTACGGCTATATTTCCGAGGATCTCAGTACGGATGCCCTGCATGACAAGGCATCCGTACTAAATGCCCGCATATTGTGGACATTTTCGGCAGCATACGGTTCATACAAAGAGAAGAAATACCTCGACATGGCAGCGCGCGCATTCGAGTACATCCGTGATCACTTCATAAACCGCGAACACATGGGTGTATACTGGATGCTCGATTACAGGGGCATGCCGAAAGATACGAAAAACCAGGTATATGCCAATGCATTTGCCATATACGGCCTGTCTGAATATTACCGTGCAGTCGGCGATAAATCCGCGCTGGAACTGGCAATAAGCCTGTTCGAGTCCCTGGAACGGCATGCAAGGGACAGGGAATACGGAGGTTACCTGGAAGCGCTGGCCTGCGACTGGTCCCCCCTGCCGGATATGAGCCTCAGTCCCAAGGATATGAACGTGCCGAAATCGATGAACACGCACCTGCATGTCCTGGAAGCTTACACGAACCTGTACAGGGTCTGGAAGTCCGAAGAACTGAAAGAAAGTCTCAAAGCGTTGCTGGAAGACGTAATGGACCGCATAGTCGACAACCACACCTGGAGTTTCAGGCTGTTCTTCGAAAAGGACTGGACTCCATGCGCAGAAATCACATCCTACGGGCATGACATAGAAGGAAGCTGGCTTATCCATGAAGCCGCCGAGGCGTTGGGAGATCACGCTCTCCTGGAAAAAGCCGGAAAAACCGCTGTCAATATGGCCGAGAGCGTCCTTGAGAACGGCGTCGACAAAAAGTTCGGCGGTATATTCAACGAGATGCATGGTACGATACTGGATGACAATAAAGACTGGTGGCCCCAGGCAGAAGCAGTCGTCGGTTTTTTCAACGCATGGCAGCTCACCCGCAAGGGGGTGTTCCTGGACGAAGCACTTAAAACATGGAAGTTCATCGATATGTATATAGCAGACCGTAACAACGGAGAATGGCGCCGGACAGTCGCGCGTAACGGCAGTCCTCTTGCAGGCGATGAGAAGGTAAGCCCATGGAAGTGCCCCTACCATAACGGCAGGATGTGCTTAGAGATCATCAGGAGAACCGCCGGATGCGAAACCGGATGACAGCGCCTGTCCGGGAGATATTCTGAAAGTATGAAAACGGCCGGGAGCAAAATCTTTCAGGAGGCAGGATCAAATATGAGCAGTTACTTCAAAAACAGACTTGAGCAACTCATAGCTGAATACAACAGTATAATCACCAGGAGGAACGAGCCTCTTCCGTCAGGCAACGGGATATACGAAAGGTTCAGGTATCCGGTGCTGACAAAAGACCATATCCCGCTGTTCTGGAAGTACGATCTAAACGAGGGAACGAATCCCTACCTGATGGAAAGGCTGGGCGTAAACAGCGTATTCAACCCCGGGGCGGTCGAACTTGACGGGAAGATATACCTCATCGCCCGCGTGGAAGGCAATGACAGGAAGTCTTTTTTCGCAGTGGCAGAAAGCGAAAACGGCATAGACAACTTCAGGTTCTGGGACTACCCCGTCATCATGCCCGAGACCGATGATCCGGACGTCAACGTGTATGACATGAGGATCACGAAGCACGAGGACGGCTGGCTATACGGCTTGTTCTGCACGGAACGCAAAGATCCGGACGCGCCGCCCGGCGATACCTCGAGCGCTGTGGCAGCATGCGGCATAGCCAGGACCAGGGACCTCAAGACCTGGGAACGCCTCCCGGACCTTAAGACGAAATCACCGCAGCAGAGGAACGTGGTGCTGCATCCCGAGTTCGTAAACGGCAAATACGCCTTCTACACAAGGCCCCAGGACGGTTTCATAGAGACCGGGACCGGCGGCGGGATCGGATGGGCCCTTTCCGATATGATCGAGAACGCTTCCATCGATGACGAACAACTGATCGACTGCAAGGAATACCACACCATAAAGGAAGTCAAGAACGGCCAGGGCCCGGCGCCGATAAAAACGGAAAAAGGCTGGCTCCATATCGCACATGGCGTCAGGAACACCGCAGCCGGGCTGCGTTACGTGATCTATGCCTTCCTGTCCGATCCTGAGCATCCCGAGATCGTCACCCACAGGCCCGGCGGCTACCTGATAGCCCCCGAGGGCGATGAACGGGTGGGAGACGTGTCGAACGTGGTATTCTGCAACGGCGCTGTTGCCAGGGCCAATGGCGAGTTGCTGATATACTATGCTTCCTCCGACACCAGGGTCCATGTGGCACGTACCACGGTCGACAAAATGCTCGATTATGTAATCAATACGCCGGAAGATCCTCTTAGATCGTATGCATGCGTGCAGGTAAGAAAAGAACTCATCGACAGGAACATGGAACTGATAAAGTCAGGTAAAATAAAGCTGTCCTGAGACAATGACTGATGGATCGTGTTACCGGCGGCCATATATACCCCGGGTGATCAATGTCCTGTGTACGGAAACACAAAACTGTACAGGAAATCAAAACAGCAATCCGCATAAACAAAGCTGCAGCAGCATGTAAAGCTGTTGCAGCTTTTGATATCTTTCCCGTTTCTTTATGCTTTCCGTACAATTGGTACCGTTTCATTCCAGTCCAGTCTATTTCTTTACTGTCACGTATATTGCAAATACATATCCCGTCGTCCCTTTTGACGTTTTGATCTTGTACCATCCGTTGCCCTCATCCGAGAGTATCGTGACAGTCTCGTTCTTATACAGCGTCCCAAGTTTGCGCGCTGATGTGCTGGGTTTTTCCCGCAGGTTGAGCGCGGCGACATTGACGACGCCTTTGAGCTGCGCAGCAGGCTGTTCCGGAGCCTTCCCGTCACCGCTGCTGCCGCTCCCCGACTGTGCAGGGCCCGCAGCGGCGCCTGATTTCAGCGTATTTATTTCTGTCTGGAGCGCCTTGATCTGCTTTTCCTGTTCAGCTATTTTATTGGTCAGTTCATTGTTCTTATCCAGAAGCGCTTGGATCTTGGCGGACAATTGTTCGAACGCAGCATCAACATAGCTTTTGCTCACTATGGGATCCTGGTCCGAACCGGGTATGGCGGTCTGGTTTAAGGCAGATACGATATTCATGCTGAGTGAAATGACCAGTACCAGCATTAGAGTTGCTGCTGCGAATTTCGACCGAAGTTTCATGACTTGCCCCCTCTTCATTCGTTTAGTGCTCATAATCCGAGCACATTATCATTATAACGCAATATTGAAGATTTTTGGTTACAGAATCCTTAAAAATGCGTGACATTATTCAAAAAAAGAGCAATTTATGAGGACCTGCGCGCAAAATCTGGCGAGCAAAAATGCCCGCACGACTTATAATTAATGTGCCTGGTATAATCGATGGAATATTCGGCGGCATAACTTTCACAACAGGACGGAGATCACAGGATGCAGGAAAAAACAGGTTTGGAACAGGATCTCGGTATATTCGGCGGCAGGGAATTCCGGAAAAGGTTCCTCAGCATAGCGGTACCCGTTACATTACAGCAATTTCTGACTTCATCGCTGAACCTGACGAACAATATCCTGGTCGGGCAGCTTGGCGATACAAGCGTGGCTGCAGTGGGACTGGCCAACCAGGTTTACTTCATACTCAATGTCATACTGTCCGGCATAGGCGGAGGCATCTCCATATATATATCCCAGTTCTGGGGCAGCCGTAAATATGACCAGATAAAGAAAGTGGTTTCGCTCAGTTTAGCTATTACGATGCTGGCCGCAATGGTATTCTTCATACCGTCGTTCGCGGCGCCGGGATTCATACTGTCCCTGTTTTCCAATGACACCGGCGTCATCGAACTCGGAAGCAAATACCTGAAACCCGTGAGCATCAGTTTCCTGCTGATGATCTTCTCAGTCTGTTTTTCCAGCGCACTGCGCAGCACGGGAAATGTGAGGCTTCCGCTGGCAGCGAATTTCGTCGGGATAATCGTGAATACCGCATTGAATTATGTGCTGATATTCGGCAAGCTCGGACTGCCGGCCATGGGTGTTTCAGGATCTGCCGTCGCCACGGTAATAGCCCGTTTCGCTGAGTCGGCCATCATTTTGTGGGCGGTATATGCCTCCCACAATATAGTATCGATAAAGCTGAAGGATCTGTTCAGCATCAGCGCCGACCTGATCAAAAGATTCTTCGGCACTTCGGGCGAACTGATAGCAAAAGACGGCTGTTGGGCTCTAGGCACATCCATTTATATGGCGATATACGCATTGATGAGCACCGAAGCCGCAGCTTCCGTCAACATAACATCAACGATACGCAGCATGCTTTTCGTATTCTTTAACGGCGTTTCCACAGCATGCCTGATAATGGTCGGCAACAAGATAGGCGAAAATGACGACGAAACGGCGTACAAATATGCCTGCAGGTTCCTCAGGATAACTCTTCTTATTTCAGCGGCAGTCGCAGCGATCCTGGTCCTTTCGAGGCCGTTGGTGCTGGCTCCGTACAAGGTGTCGCAGACGGTCGTTGACAACGCCATGGGGCTGATGGTCGTTTCCGCCGTTATCATCCCGTTCCAGTCCTACGCCAGCGTAGCCATAGTCGGAGCCATGAGAGGCGGAGGCGACATAAGGTTCACCATCTTCCTCGATCTTACCGCCGTATGGTTCATAGGCATGCCCCTGGCATGGCTCGGCGGCATGGTGTTCCGTCTCGACATAGTGTGGGTCTTCCTGCTGGTAAGCCTCCAGGAAGTATACAAGGCAGTTATGTGTTATTTCAGGATACATTCAAGGAAGTGGATCAACAACGTGGTCCGCGGGATCTAGAAGTTCCCTGACCAGCATCCATTTTTCGAGCTTTTTTTCGAAAGGGAGCATGTTCCTGGGGCTCGTGGACGGAAGGACGAAATACTGTGCGATATGGTTTCCCGTCCCTTTCCTTCTGACAAGCCTGCTATACAGATCCCTTGCAGGGTTGCCGTTGAAGCATACATACCTGATACCTTTGAACCGTTTAAAAAAGCCCTCGAAATCATTAGGCTCGGGATTCCTAATATCGCTGTCGCTGCTGCCTTCCCTTTCGCATGATTCCAGCACGTCCCAGAGCGCTATACGGTGTCCGAGCAGGAATGCCTTGCGCAGTTCATAGTCTTCGTCCGGCTCCCTGCCGAAAACAGCATATATGACCTTCCAGAACGCATTGCGTCCGAATCCGTAATACTGCTGCCTCTCCAGCGAAACAACGCTCGGCATGGTCCCTAGTATCAGCACTTTACAGTTCTCATCGGCGATGGGTTCGAATGAATGTATCCTCATATCGTTTACTGTCCTCATATCTGTTCATTGACCGTCTGCTCAAGCACGGCTTTCTCAAGTTCGCTCCAGAGCTGCTCCCTTCCCTGCCCGGTCTCTGACGAATATGCGGTAAGACTCGCATCAGCCTTGATCCCCAGTGTTTTCCGGATCTCCGAAAACCTTCCCTGTATCCGTCCCCTGGCTATTTTGTCGGCTTTCGTTGCGACCACCATATGGGCGATCCCGCGGTCCAGTATCCACCTGTACATCAGCTTGTCATCTTCGGTGGGAGAATGCCTTATATCGACAAGCATGATCACCAGCTTGAGCTGCCTTCGTGTATGCAGATAGGTCTCGATCATTTTTGCCCAGGACGCCTTTTCCTCTTTTGAAACCTTTGCATAGCCGTATCCGGGGAGATCGACAAAATACAGGATGTCATCCACATTGTAGAAGTTTATGCCCCGAGTCTTGCCGGGCTCGGAAGATACCCTGGCCAGGCCCTTCCTGTTCAGGAGCGAGTTGATGAGCGACGATTTCCCCACATTCGACCTTCCGACCAGGGCTATCTCAGGCAGGTCGCCTGCAGGGTACTGTTCAGGCTTCACAGCCGTAAGTTCGTACCTGGATCTGCCGATGTCCATTTGTCCGGATCTGCCTGTGTCCATGATGCCTCCCTTTGTCAGCTTTCTCTTTCTTTCGCGGTCGTATAATTTATTATACTAAAAAAGCCGGTTTTTACAAATCATCTGTCAAAACTGGCTGTATTATTCCTTTTTCAGCGTATTTCCGCCTTGCTGACTGCGGCACGGCGCCGCCATATATTATCACATATCGGCATCAGCAAACCTGTATACCTGGTCTGCCGTGAACGTCCACTCCGGGGTGACCAGCGTATCGCCGAAATCTGCGGGATACCACGGGTCGCCGTCGCCTTTCGAAGGATTCTTCAGGATATGTATGTCCTGTGCGGGCATATAGCTCTGTGCAATGATAAATACCTTCTCACCGGTACCAGGATTCTCCGCCATGTCCACAACGATAGCGCAATGCCCTGGGCTGCCTCCCTTCAGGAACACGTCGCCCGGCTCCAGACCCTGCGGGTCCGTCTTTTTCATTTCTTTCGAAAGGGACATCGTGCCTGCATAGGCGAATACAGTGTCAAGGTATTTCCTGAAAGACTCATAGCCGGCGTCCCTGTCCTCTCGTTTTACCCAATGGGCTTCGTTTCCCGATACCCTT
>DAOSCC010000112.1:0-7652 GCA_035361135.1 Clostridiales bacterium
ATCGGCTTCCGTGGAATTTACTTTTGCAAAGCGGAAATTACCTTTTCAATTGACACTGGTGAAATGTACCAATCCATTCAAAGCTACTCGCGGCCCTGTCCGATAAAAGTAAACATCTGAAGAAATGTCCCCGAGTTTCCAGCTTTTGACTATACAGCTCTACATAATGTATAATTTACACGAGGGGTGATAAAATGTCCGTTTCGGATAACATATTTCTATGCCCGAAGTGCAGGAAAAACCTTGCAGTATTTAAATGCACCGGATGCGGATATGAGGTGCCGCAGATAAATTCTATCTATCAGTTCTGTGAAGATCCGCCGGTAAAGCTCAGCGGAGAAAACCAGTATATAAGTTATGACGGAATCGGTGAGGATTTTGAGCCGCAGGTTATATTCTGGGATGCAAACAACATCGAACGTTACGGTGTATATGAAGCATGCGGCGACCAGATAGCACGGAAATTCGGCAGGAACATCACGGTACTCGATCTTGGAGCCGGACTCGGCACAGCATCCATACCTCTTGCCAAAAACGGGATCCATACCATTACAGCCGATATTTCCAACGTGATGTTGTCCACCGGTGTCAAAAGAGCCAAAGGGCGTTATAGCAACCTGATTTTCGCACGGATGAACGCCTACGAAATCATGCTGGCTGACAGCAGCGTGGATATTATCATCGAAAATGCCGTGCTTCATCTCGTAAGCAACCCGGAAAGCGTGATCAAAGAAATGGTACGTGTTTTAAAGCCTGGCGGGTGTCTTATCCGCTACAGCACATACGGCCAGCCGGTATCCGAAGAGGAGGCAAAGCAGAACCAGTACTGCAACAGTGTACTCGAAGATATCAGCAGTAAATATTTTGATTATCTTAAAGAGCATGGCTATAAGAGCATCTGGTTCGATAATCATTTTGAGGATATTATCAAGAACTATTTCAAGCCCCCCTGCCGTGATATAGTTGAAAACTTTTCCGAAGTCTTTACCGAAAAAATGAAATTCCGCCTGCACAGGCTTAAAACCGGTGCTCATTCAGATTTACAGGATACACCGAGAGGCTTGATCAACGCCGCATGGCAATATACCGATAGTTATGCGGTCAAAAAATATGGACCTGGCTATATGGAAATCAAAGGTTTCTCCCGGTATGGCGCGGCCATTGATATATATGAGCTGAACGGGAGTAAAGCACAATAAATGAGCATTTCTATCCGTTGTCTCGCAAAACTGACTGCCATCTATAAACTGCAACAGTTTTTGTAACAGAGGGCTGCCCTGCTTCCAGGGCAGCCAACTCTAAAGTATTCCGCATCAGTGCATTTCATGTATTCATGCTTCTCATAATTGTCGCGTATTTTTGTTATCATTATTTATGTGCTCATGGCCTGATGATTTCATTCTCATAGTTCTTATGGGTCATATATGTTTAGCGGCTGCTGGGGCTACTGGCTCCACGCGCTATTAGGGTTATATCGATTCCCCTGGTTCTACAGGTTCTCCCGGTTCATCTGGTTCTCCCGGTTCATCGCTTCCTCCGCCGTTACCGCCGGTTCCTCTCTGGTCGGAAATATTCGCGTTGTCGTTTTCCTCAGACAATCTTGCAAGATCGTCGTACGGCGGTCCATCAGTTGTACCCGCAAGGAGAACTATATCAAATTCGTTGGGCGGATCTCCCCACGAGTTCCCGAAAAATGTTGTAAACGCACGGTCTACCAGGAATCCGCCTTTTGTATTGTAAACCACATTGTTATTGATGGCGCCTGTCGTACCAGGGTTGATATACATTCCGGTCCTCAGCGAGTAGAAAGTATTTCCCTCCAGAAGAACATTTATCGTATTCACCTGTGATACGACTGCACGGTTGACTGTCCAATTATCCATCGGCGGCGGCTGCTCAGGGCCGTAGATTGTATTCCCTATCAGTTTTACATTCGGTGCGCCAATCTGTATGAACTCACCGGTATAAGGAACATCACTGGTCATCGTCAGTCCCTGTACAGTCGCACCTGCACCCGTGATCAGCAGCGGGATTACCTCTGCCTGCAGGTAGATCACCGCTCCCGGCTCGCCAAACAGTGTTGCGCCGGCTTTGTTAAAATTGATCTGAGTTGTAACGCTGTATGTGCCGGCCGCTACATGTACCGTCCCTCCGGGAGCAACTGCGGCAATACCTTCGGAAATGCTCCCGAACGGATGCGCGATGCTTCCATTCCCGTCAACGCTGCCGGCCTGCACGCGGATATTTTCAGGATCGACGGTTTCATTCACCGCCTCGTCAAGCGTTTCCTGCAGGCTCTCCACTGTCTGGTACCCGAGATCGGGCCTGCTTGCAAGCAGAACTCCCAGCACCGTATCCTGCGCTGCTGTGCTCAATGAGTTAAACCCGTCAAGATCAAGTCCAAGAGCAGGATCAGTTATAGCTGCCCGCATCTGTGTTATATTCTGTGCACTATTCACAGCATCCAGCTTCGGGTCGGGAGTTATTGCTTCACCGATTTTCAGTATCAGGACAGATGCACTGATACCGGTCCTCTCTCCACCTACTCTAGAGACAATGCTTACAGAACCAGGCAATGCGCTGGTATAGTTTCTCAGAGTAAGTTGGTCGCCTGCAGCAGCATTGATAATTACCATCCCGGAATAAGGAGTGTAAGTATTTTCTGTTCCATTTGTGCTTCCCGGCACAGGATTGCCATTCCTGAACAGTGTAAACTGGTTGTGATTTGACGCTATAACAGTATACCAGACAGCATAGATACCAGCAGACTCTATGATAATAGGCGCTGTACCTGTCTCATGTATGATACCCAATAAAGCTCCGTTGTTGCCGAATTTAACATCTGCGTTTTGTGGGACTATCTGTTCGGTGGTGTCATATATATACCCATAAGCATTGCCGGTCGGCGGCGGAACAGGTGTATCTGAATAGGTAATCTCCAGTTTCGGGAAATACGGCTCATAAACTATGTTATTCGTACCGAATTGGACAAGGGTAACCCCATCCGGATTCGTCAACGCGATCCCGTAATTTGGGTAAATTCCGTTGAGCCACTGGTTCACGAGTTCTGTAATATCTATCTCGATTATCGTATACAAATCCGATATATCGATATCGATTTGTGAAGTTGTTGTTTCGTAATCCGGGAGTGTGTTGAAGGTTACAGCGGCAACATCAAACGGACTGGTTACCCTGTTAACAACAATCGGACTTGGATCTGTACCTGTCTTCACTATCACAGATAATTTCAGCACCGCTTTGTCGACAGTTGTTACCGGCAAAGGCGGCAGGTCGATCTCCATAAGGCTTATGCAGTTCATAAAGCCCGCATCATTTCCTACGTACATCAGTGGATAAAAGGAGAAATTTTGCGCCGGATGAGATGATGTCACAAATGTAGTATCGGGTATAGCGACCGATACTGTCGGCATAATCAGTCACTTCCTTTCTTGGAGTTATATACTTTTGAAGCACGAAATACCTGGTCTCAGAATCAGGCAATTCATCACGCTTCCCCATCATTACATCGTATTCTTGCATATGCAGGATGTTACATACAAAAGCGAAGTGCTTCAAATATCCTGCGTTTTTACGTGTCCCGATATAATTGCTGTCTTTGCACACATGTTCTGCCCTTGCACCTTTGGTCCCATACTGCTTCTTCTGTCATTGCCTTCTCTGGTTGCCTGTACTGCCTGCTTCTGCTTAAGGGTACGAAAATGGAACATTACATAATCAGTTTGCATATTATTATTCCGAGACCACTTATTGGCTTCAGCGATTTGACAATCCGGAGCATGCATATACGGAACAGAGCACGAAGAGAAGAATTCCGTGATGCCGGTTTGCTGCCGGGCCGAGGTAATGTTGATGATAGTTGATATGATTTGTCGCAAATAAAACTGATCAAAGCAATATACTTGAAAAATGTGTACTCCGCTAATCAAGCTATCGGATAAAGGTCAAAAATTCATCAATGCCATAGGAGGGTATCCGAATGAACAAGGCATTAATAACAGGAATAACCGGACAGGATGGTTCTTATCTGGCGGAATTCTTGCTGGATAAAGGTTATGAAGTTCACGGACTCGTCCGTAGAAGCAGCACAGACAATACAGGAAGGATCAGTCACCTGCTCAACGGGCCGAAAAAAGTGACTCTGCACTACGGTGATTTGACCGACTCGGGCAGCCTGAGCAGGCTGCTGTACAGGATAGAACCGACTGAAATATATAATCTGGCAGCCCAGAGTTATGTGAAAGTTTCCTTTGATATACCGGAATTTACGGCAGATGTAAATGCTGTCGGCACGGTCAGGCTGCTGGAAAGCATCCGTGAAGTAAATCCAGGAATCAAGTTTTACCAGGCATCATCCAGCGAGTTGTTCGGGAAAGTACGGGAAACACCGCAAAATGAAAAAACGCCGTTCTATCCCAGAAGTCCATATGCAGTAAGCAAGCTTTACGCATACTGGATTACCGTCAACTACAGGGAAGCGTATAATCTCTTCGCCTGCAACGGGATTCTGTTCAATCATGAGTCTCCAAGGAGAGGCAAAAACTTTGTAACCAGAAAAATAACGACAGGTATCGCCGACATCCTGGCCGGGAAACTTGACTGTCTATGCCTTGGAAATCTGGATTCCAAAAGAGACTGGGGATTCGCCGGTGACTATGTTGAAGCCATGTGGCTCATACTCCGGCAAAATGAGCCCGATGACTATGTTGTTGCAACCGGTGAAACACATACGGTAAGAGAATTCTGCGAGCTGGCGTTCAAATGCGCCGGGATGGACCTGGTCTGGGAAGGCAAAGGACTGGATGAAAAAGGTATCGATAATGCCACAGGCAAAGTGCTTGTCAGAGTCAGCAGCGAGTTTTTCAGGCCTACAGAAGTGGATCTTCTTCTGGGGGATCCGACGAAAGCAAATAGCAAGCTTGGCTGGAAACCAAGAGTATCATTCGAAGAGTTGGTAGCAATGATGGTTAAGAGCGACCTCGATGCAGCAGGCATTAAGCTGTAGCAGGACACAGTTATAAAACTGCAACAGTAAGCAGGCGAACTGCGATGAAGCAGCAAAGAAATATAGCAAAACAGTATTTCAGGAGGGATTCACATGAAAAAAAGCAGCCGGATATATGTTGCAGGCCACACAGGAATGGTTGGATCGGCCATTGTCAGATGTCTTCTGCAGAACGGATATGAGAACATCATAAAAAGGACGCATCAGGAGTTGGACCTGACGAACCAGCTGGATACCGAAAAGTTTTTTGAAGAAGAAAAACCCGAGTATGTTTTCCTGGCTGCGGCAAAAGTTGGGGGGATCCATGCAAACGATACTTACCCGGCGGATTTCATCATGGAAAATATGCTGATCGAATGCAACGTTATCCGCAGCGCTTTCAAGTATAATGTCAAAAAGCTTATGTTCCTTGGGAGCTCATGTATTTATCCGAAATTGTGTCCCCAGCCGATCAGGGAGGAATACCTGCTCACCGGTGCACTGGAACCGACCAACGAAGCATATGCCCTGTCCAAGATAGCCGGGATCAAAATGTGCCAGTCATACAACAAACAGTACGGCACCCGCTATATCTCTGTCATGCCTGCAAACCTTTACGGCGTCAATGACAGGTTTGATGCATACAACTCGCATGTGATCCCTTCGATGATAATAAAATTTCACAGGGCGAAATGTGAGGACCGGCCATTTGTTGAATTATGGGGAACCGGCAAACCATTGCGTGAATTCTTATATGTCGATGACATGGCCGAAGCATGTCTCTGGCTTATGCAGAACTATGAAAGCAGCGAGCTGATAAACATCGGTTCAGGGAATGAGATCAGCATAAGGGAACTGGCCGAAATCATACGTGAAGTTGTCGGCTATCAGGGAGAAATCGTATTCGATACTTCAAAACCTGACGGAACGCCGCGGCGAGTCCTGGACAACTCGAAAATCTCGGCAACCGGCTGGAAACCGAAAGTTGATATAAAAGAAGGCATCCGCAGAGAATACGAATACTACCTCAGCACCCATGTCGGGGACAGTTCTTCAGAATGAGTGGCTGAGGGACAGTTCTCAAATATTGGGGGTAGTCATTCAGAATGAGTGGCTGATGCAGTTCATCAAATCCTTGGGACAGTTCGTCAGAATATGGGATCATTTTCGTAACTTGGGGACAGTTCTTCAAATCTTAAGAACTGTTCATCTAAAAGATATCAATTCTTCATGGGAAAGCATCTCTATGTTGGAATAACATGTAAAGCAAGATCTAATTTTCATTCTGCATTAAGTAAAGACAGGAGGATATCATGTTGTCCTCCTGTCTTTTTCATTAGATACTCCCTACTCGGCTAACAACTGACTGAGAACGTCCATTTGAGCCTTGATCAATGCTTCGGATTTCGTTTTGAAGGTGTAGACTTCCGCTTTGAGTTGTTCATATCTCACCTGGATATTTCTGACTTTTTCGGCTGCTTCATCTATAATTTTCTGTGCCTTTATTTCTGCTTCATCTACAATGTTCTTCGCTTTGTCGCATGCATTTGCCTTGATTTGCTCAGCCGTATGCTGTGCAACCAGAATCGAGTGCTGGAGCGACTCTTCCAGTACCTTGTAATGCTGCACGGCCTCATTTAAAGACGTAATTTCGCACTTCAGTTGATTGATACTGTTGCTCATCTCCGCATAGTCTTCGATAATTTTCGCAAGCAGGGTGTCCACCTGTTTTTTGCTGTATCCGTCAAAAAGCGCTTTTTTAAGTGTTACACGTTTCAGGTCAGCAGATGTGTAATTCACACGACCATCCCCTATACAAACTCCTGTAACAATTCTATTCGCAACCCTGCTTGGACAATTCATTTTTTCGAAGGCTTAATTCCGCCCACCATCACCGGTGCCCCAATCGGAGATATGTCCCTGCCTTTTACCTGGATTTGGAACCGCGAAAAATCACGTGTCGTGATCATATCACAAACATCCCTGTACCACATGAAACTGCTGATATAGGCATAAAACCTGGCTCTATCCATACACTCGGCCGTGATCGGATAATACCTGCTTATCCGTCGTACGAACCCCTCTCCCAGATGATCCAGGATCATTGCAATATCATAAGCCGGATCGCCAAATCCCGCATTGCTGAATCCAATAATGCTGCTGATTCCCAAGGCAGCATTGTTAACCAGTATATGACACGGTACCAGTTCTCCATGTATCAGTACAGGCTGAAAATTGAAAAATTCTTCGTTATCAACTGCTGGCTGGGTTATCTGCCGGAAATACTCCTTTACATAGCCAGTGCAATACGGGAAGATCTTCCTTTCCAACGTTTCAATCTCCGCCAGCCATTCTTCCCGTCCGAGGTTCATCCGTGAATCCCCGATCCGGGTATTTTTTGCCTTTTTTACCGGAATGGAATGCAACTGCTCCAGGAAAACCGCAATTTCTCTGGCAACAGTATCCTGCGTGGATTTGTCAGATTTCAATAATACGTTACTGTACAGCGGCGATCCTTTTATATATTCACGTTTCGTTACGTTCTGGTCAACTATTTCCACATCCGGCAAAGGCAATGCGATAAAGTTCCGGATGAATCCGAGCACTTCTGCTTCATTGTGCAAATAGACAGCACTCCAGTCGTATTTTG
>DAOSCC010000113.1:0-7544 GCA_035361135.1 Clostridiales bacterium
GCAATAACCTGCATCACGGCGGCTTTTCCGGTGTCCGCCGGGCTTTTGCCTCCCGTACTGCTGCCTGCTGCCAGCGCAAACGCTGATGGACCGTTAAGATATATCAGTATTGCCAACACAAGTATAAAGCCGACTTTGACCCTGCTCACAAAATACTCCCCCTGAAACAAGACAGATGGAACGACCTCCCGGCACACACCGGAAAAAGGGACCATGAAATCTATATACTAATGTCCATACTCCAGTATATATAAATTTATAGAATATTCATAGTGCCTGGGCAAATTTTTAAAACATAACAAAAAAATGCTGAAGGCATCAGGACGGTTCCCGTCCCTGTTTTTATCCCAGTCTCTTCCTGAACTCGGCTATCAAAGCCTTCAGCACTTCTACGACGTCGCCTTTTATACCGAATGTAGCGACCTTGAAGATTGGGGCTTCAGGATCCTTGTTTATAGCAATGATCGTATCAGATGACGACATTCCGGCGAGATGCTGCACTGCGCCGGATATGCCGCAGGCAAAGTATATCCTGGGTCCTACGGTCTTGCCGGTCTGTCCCACCTGGTGGCTGTAATCCACCCAGCCGGCGTCAACGACGGCGCGCGACGCTCCGACTGCAGCGCCGAGCACATCCGCCAGTTCTTCCACCAGTGCGAAATTCTTCGGATCCCCAAGTCCCCTGCCTCCCGATACGACGATGTCGGCTTCGGCAAGGCTCACTTTTTCACAAAGGGTCGATACAGTTTCGATCACTTTGACCCTTACATCCCCGGGTATGTTTACATCAGGCCTGATGATCTCGCCGATGCGGGAGGGATCGGGCTCTGCCGCCTTCATCACCTTCGGCCTCACCGTCGACATCTGCGGCCTGTGGTTCGGGCATATGATGGTCGCCATCAGGTTCCCGCCAAAAGCCGGACGCGTCTGCAGCAGCAGCCGCCTTTCAGGGTCGATCTCCAGTTTCGTACAATCGGCGGTAAGCCCCGTGTTCAGCCTCGATGCGACCCTCGGCCCTAGCGAGCGGCCGTAGGTCGTCGCTCCCATGAGCACAATTTCCGGTTTGTACCTGTTGACCAACTGCGTGAATATATCGGCATATGATTCATCATTGAACTTCTTCAGTGACGGGTGGTCGACCACATATACATTGTCGGCGCCGTAGGATATGAGCTTGCGGACTGCCGCCTCCATCCCGTCGCCCAGCAGCACCGCCGAAAGCTTTTCTCCAAGCCGGTCCGCCAGTTTCCTTCCCTCGCCGAGCAGTTCCAGCGCTACTCCGGCAATCTCTCCGTCCTTCTGCTCGGCAAATACCCATACGCCTTTATATGCGGACAGGTCTGCGCCTGTTCCGGCTTCATCCTTTATGAACCCGACAGCTTCGAACCTGCATGATGAGGCGCAGGCGCCGCACAACGTGCAGTTGTCCTGTATCACAGCTTTTTTATCGATTATCCGGATGGCGCCGAAAGGACAAGCTTTCAGGCATAACCCGCATCCGCAGCACTTTTCCGTTATTATCCCAATACTGGCCATCGAAAAAACCCCCAAGCATGTTATCAATATTGAACGATCTGCATCAGCGCCTTCCTGCCGGGAACTGCATCGACAGGAGTTTGTCCGCCAGCTTCCTCGCCTGTTCCTCTGCATTCCCCTCTATCATTTCGCTTCTGACTTCATGGACCGGCACGAATGTTTGAACTACCTGCGTCGGGGAACCTTTCAGCCCGCAAAGGTTTTTGTCGGCGCCGATGTCATCCGCCGTCCAGACATTCACCACGGCCTTTTTGGCTCGCATCATGTTCTTCAGCGACGGCAGCCTCGGTTCGTTTATTTCCTTTACCACGGTAATGACTGCCGGAAGAGGCATTTCTATGACTTCGTAGCCGTCGTCGGTCATCCTCTGGCACCTGATGAACTTCTCGTTTATCTCTTCTATTTTCCTTACGTAAGTGGTATGGGGCCAGCCAAGCTTTTCAGCAAGGCTCGGTCCCACCTGCGCGGTATCTCCGTCGGTTGCCTGCTTGCCGCAGATCACCAGGTCCACGTTCCCTATCTTCCTTATGCCCATCGACAGCGCATATGAAGTCGCCAGCGTGTCAGCGCCGGCAAATGCCCTGTCGCTCAGCAGCACAGCATCGTCCACTCCAAGGCCGATGGTTGTTTTGAGAAGTTCAGCGACTGACGGGATGCCCATGCTCAGTACTGTGACCTTTCCGCCAAGCCGTTCTTTTATCCTCAGGCTTTCCTCCACCGCATGCATGTCAAACGGGTTGATTATTGACTCGACCCCTTCGCGGATGATGGTATTGGTCTCCTTGTTCATTTTTACCTCAGTTGTGCCCGGGACCTGTTTTACACATACGACTATATTCATTCGATCATACACTCCTGACGCTTGATTTGTCGCCGACTTATCCGGATGTGTTTTTATAGCGGCGCCCTGCTGACAGTCCGGCATCGGTAGGCTATTTTTTCGACAATCCCTTGATCAGTTCCAGCGCTATGACATTTCTCTGGATCTGGTTCGTCCCTTCGTATATCTGGGTGATCTTGGCGTCACGCATCCTCTTCTCCACCGGGTATTCTTTCATATACCCGTAACCGCCGAGGATCTGCACGGCATCTGTCGTCACCTTCATTGCCATATCTGATGCGAATACCTTGCACATGGCGGATTCCTTCGAGAAATCCTTCGCACCGCTGTCGATGTAGCGGCATGTCTGGTAGACGAGCGCCCTTGCCGCCTCAAGCTGTGTTGCCATATCGGCAAGCATGTGCTGGACAGCCTGGAACGACGATATGGGCTGGCCGAACTGCACTCTCTGCTTCGAATACTTAAGCGCTTCATCGAACGCTCCCTGTGCGATGCCGAGAGCCTGTGCAGCCACACCTGGCCTGGTCCTGTCGAGGGTCTTCATCGCTACGATAAAGCCCATTCCCTCCCTGGCAAGCAGGTTTTCCTTAGGTATCCTGCAGTTTTCGAATATGAGCTCGCTGGTGCATGAAGCCCTTATGCCCATCTTGTTTTCCTTTTTTCCGAAGGAGAACCCCGGGGTGCCTTTCTCGACGATGAATGCCGAGAATCCCCTGGCGCCCTTGTTCCTGTCGGTACATGCTATGATGGTGAACACGTCGGCTTCTTCCCCGTTCGTGATCCATTGCTTCGTTCCGTTGAGAACATATTCATCCCCGTCACGCACGGCAGTTGTCCTGATGCCGGCAGCGTCACTTCCGGCGTCGGCCTCGGTCAGTCCGAATGCCGCAAGCTTCCTTCCTGCCGCTATGTCGGGAAGGTATTTTTGCTTCTGTTCATCGTTTCCAAAAAGGATTATAGGATATGTACCAAGCCCGGTCCCCGCAAATGCCAGCGCAATGCCGCCGCAGGCCCTGCTCAGTTCCTCCACCACCAGCGCCATTTCGAAAACGCCGCCGCCGAGCCCGCCGTATTCTTCCGGTATGTAAACGCCGCACAGATCGGAATCTGCAAGCACCTTGACTATATCACGCGGAAACCTTCCTTCCTCGTCATACTGGATGGCGACCGGAGCGATCTTCTCATCGGCTATCCTGGCAGCCAGTTCCTTTATCATCTGTTGTTCCTCGGTCAGGAAATAATCCATAAGGCAAAACACACTCCTTTTCGCGCAGGGCTGATGCAGTCAGCCTTAAGTCCGTCCGCAGGCCAGCCCGGCGCCGGCATTATTTTAGTATTTGATAATATCATCTGGTAATAATATCAGATATTTAGAGTATAATACAAATTACCATCCTGTGCAAGAGCAGCCGGTATTGAAAATTCCATACCTTTTACTTGGGCAGAACAACAGGGCCAGGCAAAAGGATGAACCCTCGAACCTGGCTCCGGTACATTTCAATAGTAGATCTGTCGTGCAGTACTCCTGTTTATTCCGGTATTTTCCCGCCGCATTTTGAACAGAATCTGGCGCCTCTCTTCAGTTGTGAACCGCATTGCGGGCAATATATGATATCGGCGCCGCCTGCGGAAGCCGTCGTTGCTGCCGCTGTTGGTGCTGCCGCTCCTTCCTGGGCTGTGTTTGCAGTATTCGGGGCCGCAGCGCCCGAATGTACCGGCGCTGCTCCAGGAGCCGCCGTAAATGATACGGATGGCGCGCCCTTTTTCTTTTTACCTGCCAACACGACCACTACAACTGCGATAGCTGCGATCACCAGCACACAGACCAGCCATCCGGCCCCGCCGCCTCTGCTGTACAGGACTACGCCGTAGCCTCCGCCGACAGTGACGGTTTTGCTGTCGATCATCGTCACATTTGATGTCATATACTTCACTTCACCCGGAAGTATTAGTGTGAACTTTGACAAATCACCGCCGCCGGTGTCCATGCCGTCCACCTTTACCACGTTGAGTCCTCCGGCGCCCCTGATTTTGTCCGCGCTTACCGGTTCGCCCGATTTGGCATCATACAGCCTCTCCACATAATCAGGGTATTCCTTTACGAAATCCGGATACTTTCCGAACCAGGCATCGCCGGCTAAGTAGGAAACGTTGCTGACACTGATATTTGCGATGATCCTGCCGTCTTTCTCCTTTATGTCTTTCAGCTTCGCAACCTTTTTGCCTGCACCGCTGTTCATATCTTCAATACTGCTCTCAAGCTGTTCCCTGACATCAGAAAGGCTGACCATGCCCTCCGTCCTGATCTCGTATTTCAGATCACATGAGCCGTCATTGTTGACCTTCATCTCGATGTCTATGCATCCGGCCAGGAGCAGTGCAAACGCTGACAAGAGACAGATGCATGCAATAGTTTTGAAAAACCTTTTCATAACAGACCCCTTCCATCATGACATATCGTTTCCGCATATGCGCCGCCAATGAGACGGGTGACATATACCGCCTCATTATATAGAAAGCTATTCGACGCCTGTTTCCAATTTCCTTTTATCGATTACAAATATTACTCTTTATCCGGAAGTATCTTCTCATCGGCAGGTCACGGGCTTATACCGGGTCTGCGCTGCGCGATCCGCTTCCCCAGGCCGGTCCGGGTTTATGCCGGGATCGACTATGCCGGGACCGTCCTGATCATATCTCTGTACCAATTTCTGTTTGAAAAGTTGGGATCCAGGTATAGAATAAAAGTAGTGCATTTTCATTAACAGTATTTACAATGGAGGAATATTAAATGGCGAGGAAAGTAAAAAAGGTAAAATGCCTCATATGCGGCGCGGTATTCGATGCATCCCTCGACGTATGCCCTGTTTGCGGCGTTGGGTCGGATATGTTCGTACCGTATGAAGAGGAGGATGAGGATGAGGAAGAGAAATCTTCGTTCAGGAAAGATACGGACGAGGTTTTCGTGATCCTGGGCAACGGCGCTGCAGGCATCAGCGCAGCAGAAGAAATAAGGAGGAGGAATTCCACATGTTCCATAATAATGGTGTCCGACGAACCTGTGGCAGGCTACAACCGTCCAATGCTGACCAAAAAACTGTGCACGCTGAAAAATGCCGATGAGATCGCTGTCCACGACGCAAACTGGTATAAAGAAAACAACGTAGTAAACAGGCTCGGCATACGCGCAGAGAAAATAGACACTGCTGCCAGGACGGTGGCGCTCAGCGACGGCAGCCTCTTAAATTATGATAAATGCATATACGCTCTCGGCGCCGAATGTTTCATACCGCCGATACAGAACAGCGACAAGCCGGAAGTTGTGGCAATACGCCGGATATCCGACGTGATGAAAATAAGGGAGCTCCTGCCGAGGGTCAAAAATACAGTCGTCATAGGGGGAGGCGTGCTTGGTCTCGAGGCTGCATGGGAAATGAGCAGATCAAGCCATGTTACGGTCCTCGAAGTGGCTGAAAAACTCATGCCGCGCCAGCTTGACGATGCCGCGGGAGACTTCCTTGCCGGAATAATAAGAAGCAAAGGCATAGATTTCAGGCTGAAGGCAAACATCAGGGCAATAACAGGCGACAGTTCTGTGACAGGCGTCGAACTTGAAGACGGCTCGCATTACCCGGCCGACCTGGTAATAATATCATGCGGAGTGCGTCCGAATGTCACCTTGGCCAAAGAGGCCGGCATTGCAGTTGAACGCGGCATTACAGTCAATGAAAGGATGGAAACCAGCGTACCGGGGATCTATGCCTGCGGAGACTGTGCTTATTACAACGGGATCAACTACGCCCTCTGGTCCCAGGCAGTGGAGATGGGAAAGATCGCAGGCGCCAATGCTGCCGGTGAGCAGCTTGAATACAGGCCCGATCCGCCTGCCCTTACCTTCGAGGGCATGGATACCACCCTGTTTGCCGCAGGCGATAACGGAAGGAACCCGGATGCCAGGTATAAGACAAAAGAAGTCAGGGATATGGCGAAAAACACTTTTGAGAAATACTTCTTCATTGACGGCAGGCTGGCAGGCGTCATCCTTATAGGCGATACATCAAGGCTTGCTGAACTGACAGATGCGCTCAGAGAAAAGCGCAGCTATGAGGAAGTTAAGTAAGGCTGCAGGTAATACGAAGCCATGAAACGGTATCTTGAAGCTGAGTGAAAAATGGCCGGGTCCGAATGTAATGATTCGGACCCGGTTTTGATTGGATCCCTGTCCGGCCATGGCCCGGGCGAGGTCCGTTTGTCCGTGATACGCTCAGGCCCTGTCAAGTTCTTTCATCAGCAGTTCGTTGACCATTGCGGGGTTCGCCCTGCCCTTCGATTCCTTCATTACCTGGCCTACAAGATATCCCACGGCTTTCGCTTTTCCTCCCCGGTAATCCGCCACTGATTTCGGATTCTCTTCGATCACCTTCCTGACCAGTCCCAGGAGGGCATCCTCGGAACTGATCTGGGTCAGGCCTCTTTTCTCGACTATTTCTTCAGGCGTCCCGCCGCCGGCGAACATTTCCCTGAAAACTTCTTTGCCCGCCGTATTGCTGATTTTCCCTTCTTCCACCATGGATATCAGCCTGCGGAGCCGGGCCGGTTCTACGGGTATTTCCCGGGACGATATGCCGCTTTCATTGAGCATCCTGAGCACATCGCCAAGCACCCAGTTCGCAGCCGTTTTCGGCGCAGCGCCTTCTTTGACCGTATTTTCGAAATACTCCGACAAAAATCTGTCGCCTGTGAGGATATCGGCGTCATCGCCGCTCAGCCCGTATTCCCGAGTGAACCTTCTGTATTTTTCCATCGGCAGTTCGGGAAGCGAGCTTTTTATCGCCGAAACAGCGGCTTCATCGATGATGACCGGCAAAAGGTCAGGTTCGGGGAAGTACCTGTAATCATGCGCCTCTTCCTTGGACCTCATCGATACGGTCCTTCCCTTGCCGCTGTCCCATCTCCTCGTTTCCTGCACTATCTTGTGGCCCTCGCCGAACCGGTACAGTTCGATCTGCCTCTTCTCTTCCTTCTCAAGCGCTTTTTGCAGTTCCCTGAAGGAGTTGATGTTCTTCAGTTCGACCTTTGTACCGAATTCCTTTTGACCTGCGGGCCTCACGGAGATGTTCGCGTCGCACCTCAGCGAACCCTGTTCCATGCGGCAGTCGGATATATC
>DAOSCC010000114.1:0-7533 GCA_035361135.1 Clostridiales bacterium
TGTTTCAACGAGACGAAGTCTCGTTATAACACCTAACGGTATCAAATCCGCCGGCAATGAAAAAGTACCAGGCGGTTGGACATAACCGCAAGGTACTTTTTATAATAACATCTATTGCCTTATCCTGCTGTATAACTTCTATTGCCTTCCTCCACCGTAATCCATTTTTCGGCCTTATCGCCTCATCCCGGCATCATCCGTCTATTCCTATCTCTTTTGCCTTATCGACAAGCTCAAGGAAGTTGCGCCTGTAGCCTTCCTCATCGTCGCCCATTGCAGCTTCGGCGCGGCTCTTCACGCTGTTTAGGGACGCGCTGCCCTTGTACTCCGAGTTTTTCAGTATCAGCCCGAATTCAGCCACTGCCGAAGCAAACATGAAGTTCTCGGACGGGTTGTCTGCAATTTGCCGGTCTGTGATGGTGTGTACGATTTTCTCGCTCACGTCGGAGTCAGGCTGCTTGTAGCGGATCCTTACCTCCATCCACTCATCCATCCACTCCTGCCGCATCTCGGCAGCCTGGTACTTAAGCTGCGGCAGTTCCGGAGTCTCACCGTCGCCGTACGGAACGATCTCATAGAAGGCTATGACATTGTGGCCGGCCCCGATCTCGCCCGCATCCTTCGTATCGTCGTCGAAGTCCTCATTGCGCAGGAGCCTGTTGTCATAGCCGATCAGGCGGTATTCCTTCACCTTTGCCGGGTTGAATTCCACCTGTATCTTGACGTCCTTTGCGATGGTCAGGAGAGTGGAACCCATTTCGTTGACCAGCACCTTCTTTGCCTCCATCAGGCTGTCGATGTATGCGTAATTGCCATTGCCCTTGTCAGCCAGCGCTTCCAGTTTGTTGTCCTTGTAATTCCCGTAGCCGAAGCCAAGGACACTGAGGTAAATGCCTTCTTCCCTCTTTTTCTCGATCAGCCTGGCAAGTTCGCTCTCGCTGCTGACGCCAACGTTGAAATCACCGTCGGTGGCAAGTATGACACGGTTGTTGCCGCCGTTGATAAAATATTTCTTCGCGACTTTGTAGGCGAGTTCGATACCGGCTGCGCCTGCGGTGGAACCTCCCGCCTCGAGGCTGTCCAGGGCGGCAAGTATCTTTTCTTTCTCATCGCCGCGGGCTCCTTCGAGTACGGTACCGGAAGCACCGGCATACACCACTATGGAGACCCTGTCATTTTCGCCAAGCTGCTCTGCCAGCAGTTGGAACGAGGATTTCAGCAGGGGCAGCTTCATCGGTTCATCCATGGAGCCCGACACATCCAGCAGGAATACGAGATTTGATTTGGGCAGGTTACCATGCTCCACCTTTTTGCCCTGGATGGCTATCATTGCAAGGTAGTTGTTTTTGTTCCAGGGGCACCGGGCCAGTTCCGTCGTGACCGAGAAAGGCACATCGCCGTCCGGCCCGGGCAGGTCATACGCAAAATAGTTGACCATTTCCTCGATCCTTACCGCGTCTGCAGGCGGCTTCATCCCGTTGCCGAGGAATCGTCTTACGTTGCTGTATGAAGCTGTGTCTACATCGATGGAAAAGGTGGACAGAGGCGACATGCTTACTTTCATCATGCGGTTCTCTTCGACAAACTTGTACTCTTCCGTATTGAACTGTGTCTCAGGCTGCGCTTTTTCGAAGGGCATTCCGTATTGTTCCATAGACGCTATGGCTACGGCTCCGGCTTCCGTACCAGCAGGCATCATGCCGTCTTTCGCTGCCGATTCACTGAACTGGATGTTGATCTTGCCCGGCTTCGGAGCGTATTGCGGCAAGCCTGGGGAAGAAGCCGACGGTGCCGTATCCGCGGAAGAAGTCGTCCCGGATGTATTCCCGGAAAGCGCTGTGTTTGCATCCTGGACCCCCTTTTTAGAGCCGCACGCGGTCATGGTCAGTGCCAAAGCTGCGCACACCAATGCTGCCAGTAAGGCCATTCCTTTCTTTTTCATTTTTGTTCCTCCTTTTATCTTATTTATCTCTGTCTAATAGATTAGATTGGATAAACAGCATAAAAGTTCCAGTTGTCAAGTGCTTTGCGTGCCTGTACGTTTCGCTGGTTTCAGCCTGCACACACTGGACTCCGGGGGTCCCGGAAAATGACTTCATGGTTTCCGGCAGTAAAATACGGCAAGCGTGTGCTGCCTGACCAAATTAAACGCCTCACTGTCCTGACCGGAATAAATGCCTCATACACTCGACTCGCGGGAACGTATGTGATAGAATATAACGAGGCGATAAAATACCCGACCTTTATAGATGGCGGGTATTGACTTGCCTTTCAGGCGAAGAGTATGTCTCCCGCCTCGTTGAAACGAACAAAGATAAGAAAAATTTCTATAAACTATAATCGAAAATTTTTCTTGGATGCGTTATAATGCAGTTGGTTAAGCGAGCCTATGCGACAGGTTCCGGTCACTTCGTGACTTAGTTGTTTCGGTTATTACAGAGGATAAAGTCGTCCTCGGCAGGGCGGTGTTATATGCTCAGGATATTGCATTTGCTGAACTACCTCGGAAGCGGAGGATCTGAAAAATACATATATTCACTGGCTAAAAAGCTGCATGGCGGATCATGCGAGTTTTTTATCGCATACTCCAATGACGGGCCGGGAAGAAGCATGTTCGAGGAGCTTGGGATCAGCCTGATCCCTCTTGGGATGAACAGCCCTTTCGACATCAAAGCGGCCATGAAGTTGAAAAAACTTTGCAGACAGCTTTCGATCGACGTCGTCCACACACATTTCCTGAGAGAGAATTATATCAGCGTATTGTCCAAAATAGCAGGGAACAAGGTCGGCATCATAAATACGAGGCATATGCTGTTTGAGAACTCCAGGATGGTCGTGCTGTCCAACAGGCTCTTCACCAGGTTCAACAGCCGCATCATCGCCGTCAGCGGGCATGTCAGGGACAGGCTCGTCAGGGAGGGCATAAACGAAAACAGGATAGCGATGATATATAACGGGGTGGATCCCGCCGAATGGGACAGCGCGGCTGCAGCAGGTTTCAGAAAGGAAATGGGGATATCCGAGGAGGACATGCTGATCACCTCGGTTTCAAGGTTTTCACCGGAAAAAGGCCATGATTTCATCATCGACGTTATCGGTTACATAAAAGAAAACATGGGCGCCCTCGGCCTTGCGGGGAAAAAGTTCAGGTTCGTGCTTGCAGGCAGCGGCCCGCTGCAGGAAGCAGTCATTGAGAAGGCCAAAGAAAACGGACTCCAGGACATCATCATTTTCCCGGGCTACGTGAACAACATCAGGGATTTGCTCAAGGATTCCGATATATTTATAGCGCATTCACAGAACGAGGCTCTCGGTATAGCCATACTCGAAGCGATGGCAGCCGGGCTGCCGGTAATAACGACTGACAGCGGCGGCACTTCCGAGATCGTAAATTGCAGCGAGGAAGACGGGATCCTCGTGGACTACGGGGATGTGCAGGGCTATGCGGAAGGACTTGCCCTGCTGATAAATGACAGCCACCTCAGGCGGCAGTTTGCCGACAACGGGCTGAAGGTGGTCAGGGAGCGGTTCAGCCTTGATAAAACCGCTGCCGAAACGTATAATCTTTATGAACTGAGCAGGAAGGGAGAAAAGGATGATCGATAAAAACGGAAAACTGTTCGGCAGGATAAATATCATAGACCTTTCTTTCCTCGTGATACTGCTGGCTGCGGCCCTGTTCATCCTGCACGCCGCAGGGGTGTTTTCGCCTGAAAAGGCGGCGGCTCCGGAAGAGAAAATGCTGCTTACAATGTTCCAGGAAGAAGTCAACTCATTTACGCCATCGAACGTCAAAACAGGCGATCCTGTGACGGAGTCGTTCCAGAACATCAGCTTCGGCAAACTTGTTGATATCGAAACCGGCGATTCCATCAACTGGGGAGCGGACGAAGAAGGCAGACAGGTTAAGACGAAAAAAGACGGATTCGTCTCTGTCAGATTGGTAATGGAAACGCCGGGAAAGGTCGGACCTTCCGGACTTACCATAGGAGGGGCGAAATACTATATCGGCCAGTTCTATGTGATCAGGGTCGGCAAAGCGACTTTCTATGCGAGGATAGAGAGCGCGGAGCAAATCAGGTGATAAGGTGGGATGGATACGATGTTGAAAAAAAGATCCTTCTGGATAATCATAGCGGTCATTGTGATCGTGGCGGCCGGCATCGCGGGGATGTCCGACAAATTCGCAAAGGCTAAGGTAGGCGCGCCTGCTGCGGCCAAAGATAAGATAATCATTACTTTTTATATGGAAAACACGCCCGACTGTACCATTGACGCCATAAAGGCCGGCGACCCGGTAAGAGAGCAGATCCAGAATTCCAGCTTCGGCAAGGTTACGGCAGTTGAACGGGGCGACTCCATCTTCTGGGCAAACAAGGACTCGGGTGAATTCGTTGCCTCGCCGAGGGAAGGCTACTCTTCGCTTACGCTGACCATGGAGGCATACGGCACCATCACCGGCAACGGCGTTTCCATTGACAAGTCGGTATATTACGTAGGCCAGACGATATCGCTTTACGCAGGCAACAGCTACCTCAAGGACGGAAGGATATCAGGCATAGAAAAAGCCGCTGACTAAGCTGCTGATTGAGGATGGTCACAATGAAGGAGTTTATTAAAAATACAATAGATAGCAGCCTGGTCATCTCGTATTTCAGGGGGCAGGACAAATCCCAGCAGAGCTGGGCCGAAAGCCGTGTCCTCCGCATCATCCATCTTATCGTCAATTTCCCGGGAAAGCTGCTGAAATCCGCCTACAAAAAGTGGGAAAACGTGTTTGAGAGCAGCATCGCTTTCAGACTGCTGGCGTACCTGGCTTACAACATGCACATAGTCATCGGGCTGGCCCTGGTACTGCTCATGGCCGTACCGCACCACATCTGGCGGAACGGGTACAGCGTTGTCCTGGCAGTCGGCCTGGCTGCGCTTTTGCTGATCAGGCTGATGAAAAACCGGGAGAGTGTTATAGAAACGCCTGCCATCGACTATTCGATATGGCTGTTTTTCGTAAGCTTGCTTGTGGCTGCCGCAACGTCGCTGTTTCCCGTCGACAGCCTGAAATATCTCGTCCATTATATCGTTGCGTTCGTATTCATAGCAGTTATCGTCAGCGCCATCGATTCGGCCAGGGACTTGAACATGCTTATCAGGCTCATCGCTTTCGGCACGTTCCTGACTGCGCTTTACGGCATATATCAATGGAAAGTGACCGGAATAGCCGTCGACCCGTCGACGACCGACCTTACGCTGAATCCCGACCTGGGCGGCAGAGTCTATTCCACCATGGGAAACGCCAATGTGTACGGTGAACTGCTGGTCCTCACGATACCGTTTTTCGCGGCGGTAATACTCAATGAAAAAAACCTGCTTAAAAAGGCGGCATGGCTGGCCATGCTTGCGCCAGTGCTCCTCGTACTGTTCAAGACAGGCTCCAGGGGCGCGTGGGTCTCCCTGGCAGGCGCAGCCGTGGTATTCGTTTTCTGCTGGAATATTAAGTTCATACCGGTGATAATCGTTGCGGGCCTTATAGCCTTGCAGCTGCTGCCTGCGCCGATATACAACAGGATAATGACCATTTTCAGCGGCGATAAATCCACTGATTACAGGGGAATGATACTCACCTCGGCAAAACCCATGCTGAAGGACTACTGGCTGACAGGCGTCGGGCTCGGCCCGGGCGTTGTTTCGACGATCTTTGAAAGATACAAGATATTCGGCCTCACCAAGGCCGCCCATACCCATGTGCTGTACCTGCAGCTCTGGCTGGAGGCAGGTCTGGCCGGCATCCTGACTTTCCTGCTGATGATATTCAGGATGGTGCGCAGCGTATTCGAAGTGATAATAAACAGGAAGGACCCTGCCGCGAATAACGTGATGTTCGCTGCGATTTCCGGCATCGCCGGCCTTCTTGCCATGGGCCTCGCCGACCACGTGTGGTTCTTCCAGCGGATAATGCTGCTGTTCTGGGTAAACATAGCCATAATACTTACAGTCGTCAAAGTAACGAACAGGAACAGGGAAAGTATTGAGAAGGACGGCATTGATTAGCACCCGGGTCCATTGGTTCCGGGCTGCAGAAAGTCATGCAGGCAATCCTGCTTCTGTACGGCAGCAGACATACTTCGGAACGTCGTTTATCAAGCAGAAAAACAGCCGGTATATGTGGGGGGAAACAGCATACACCGGCTTTTTATCGTAATCAGGTACCAATTTCTTTTTTATGAGATGTAATGGATGAAAGTTCCGACCGGCCGGCGGCCTGATCCAACGACGGATCGCAGCCGGCCGGCTGCTCAGTTGCTGTCGGTCAGCAGTTGTCGGTCAATCGCTGTCGATCAGTTTATGTCGATCCTGTGGGACTTTGGCTTTGATTCCTCGGACTTGGGAAGCTTGACAGTGAGTACGCCGTTATCGTATTTTGCGGTCACCTTGTCTTCCCTGACCCCGTCGACCCTGAAGCTCCTGCAGTACGAACCGTACCTTCTTTCCCTGCGGATGTAGTTTTCTCTTTCCTCGTTGATCTGTTCGTTCTGCTCTACACCAAGGGTAAGGACCCCGTCCTCAAGCTCGAGCCTGATGTCCTCTTTCCTTACGCCTGGTAAGTCCGCCTCTATGATGTATTCCTTTTCGGTCTCCCTGATGTCGGCCCTGATCGGGTTCACTGCCGTGAAGAATCCTGCAAACGAATCATTGAAGAAGTTGTCGAAGAAGTTGTCAATGCTGAAGAAATCCTTTCCTGACGCTAAGCTGTTCCTTCTGTTGAACGGTACCAGTCCGAACATATAACCACCTCCGAAAAATTTATCAAACTTTTTTAGTGCATTTTATGAATTGTTTACATAAAATGCTGCATTTTCTTTGCTTTCCGCTGCCTTGTCTTTTGTATGTAGTTTATTTTGTCTTTAGTTGTCTTGTTTTGTCTTTGACTATCTTTGACCTTCGTTACGATTTTATTTTAATCTATAAACATGTGAAATGCAAATTTGATTTTGACTTTCTTTGACCTATTGATATGGAAATGCCTGTATATTTTGAAATAGCTCACGATTTCTAACTCATTCACATTTTTTTGCCTGTTTTCATCATATTATCAAGTCCGGCCATACTCAGCAATTCCCGGAGTTCAAACACCCCGACCAGCATCAGCAGCACGACCGCGAACATCACATCAACAGCCACGGAGAGCAGCGTCGTAAGCCTGGCGCCAAAGGAGAATATCTCGAAAAAGTGGTAGATATATCTGCCTGCCACGATCATGAGAACACCTGCCAGGGCGGGTTTTACAATCCACTCCCTCAAATCGATGACAAGGCCTGTCATTTTGTTTATCTCTATGAGGTCCATGCATTCCGTAAGCAGCAGGCTCACGGTCAGGCCTATAATGTACGCTTTTATCCCGAATACGGGCAAAAGGACGCAGATGACGGCTATCCTGATTATCGAGCCTATCACCGTGTTCCTCAGCAGGATGCCCTGCTTCCCGAGCCCGTTGAGAACCCCGGTCAGCGTCTGCTGAAGATATATGAAAATGCA
>DAOSCC010000115.1:0-7479 GCA_035361135.1 Clostridiales bacterium
TGTCTCCCTTCATGAACAAGGGATTCGTAACCTTCTTCTCCCTGACCAGTTCCTTCATCTGCCGCCTGATGTTTTCATCCCTGGTGTATCTGAAAGCCACCCCCAGCGGTATGACGGTCCAGAGATTCCTTGTGTCCGCGATCTCCAGCTGCAGGTTTTTATTGTATATACGATCTTCGACTACATATTTCGCAAGATTGTTCCCGCCTGCAGTCACATAGTAGTTGCTTCGTCCCTGCCTGAGATTCATCTCGAGTATCTTGTACCTGCCGTCCCTCCGGTCGTACTTGATGTCGAAGGTCGAAAAGCCCGTATAGCCGATACTGTCGAGAAAATTCCTCAACTTTTCCGAAAGCCCGGCGTCATGATCATTCATGAGCACGGCGGTATTGCCGATACCGTGCGGGGTGTGCTCCTCCAGCACCACGTGGGCGAAAGACATCAGCTTCACCTTTCCGTCCCTGCCTGAATAGCAGATCATTACCCGCAGGTTAGAATCATCCCCCGGCACGAAATCCTGTATGATGAGCCGGTCGTCATAACCCGCCCCGTATATCTGTTCTATGACTTCCTTCAGTTCGTCTTCACTGTTCAGCCTGTACGCCTTTTTCTGCGTCGGGAATTCGTGCTGCCAGTACCTGATGCCGTTGGACGGCTTCAGGAAGACCGGGAAACCGAACGGCAGCGTGAAATCGCTTCCCATGGATCTTTCGTAGATGAACGTGTCCGGATATTCCACGCCATGGCTGTCACACATCCTGTAAAACTCGGTTTTTGTCAGCAGCCTGTCCATGAGCTGCTCGTCCACATATGGCGCGACGATGTTCTCCGGCAGCCTGGCAGAATTCCTTATTATCTGTTCCACATAATTATCGCCGCAGCCCATGAGAATGACTTTTTTTTCAGCAAATTCCGCTGCCGTTTTTCTTATGGTTTTTATGAATATCTCCTCTGTGTCGAGTCCCGGCACATGACGGAAATCGATTATCCTGCTGTTGCAGCTGGGCCCGGTGGCGGCTTTCCCGATCACCACCGACCTGACCCCGTAAGCTTCATAAAATGCTCTTGACATGCCGTATGTATTGATGTCGTTTCCAAGTAATACAGGTATGAATTCTCTTTCCTGGATCTTCAAAATATATGTACCCCTCTGTCCTCCGTATTTGTTGTATGATCCCGTCTTTTTCTGTACATACCACGTTCATTTTAGTATAACAGGTCCCAAAGTGCAAGATAAAGTATTCCGGTCGCCGTCGGCGGTCCGCCGGCCGCACCGGCAGCCTTGCCTCTCCTTTAAGTCTTGCCATAAAAATCCCGTTACATTACTATATAATCAGGATCATTTCGGAATGAGGGGGTATCGGATATGCCCAAACCTTTCAAGGGACCGGATATGCCAAGGCCTTTCAGTCTCCCGGAAGGTTTCCTGCTTGGCAGCGCCACAGCGGCGACCCAGATAGAAGGCGGCGACCGCAACAACAACTGGTACGCATGGTGCGAGAAAGGGAAGATAAAAGACGGGACATCCTGCCTTCGCGCCGACGACCACTGGAACAGGTACATCGAAGATATCGAACTGCTGAAGCGGCTGGATCACAAGGTATACCGCATGGGACTCGAATGGAGCCGTATCGAACCTGAGAAAGGGAAATTCGACGGTGCTGCCATAGCCCGTTACCGTGACGAACTTCAGCGGCTTATCCAAAACGGCATACGCCCTCTCGTGACACTCCATCATTTTACGCATCCGCTGTGGTTCTGCGCTGAAGGCGAGTTCGAATCCGAAAAATCAATCGGGTATTTCGAGCGTTATACAAGATATGTCGTTGAAAACATAGGAGACCTGGTCAGCGAGTATATCACCATAAACGAACCCAACGTTTTCGTTACAAACGGGTATTTCATGGGCGAATGGCCTCCCGGCAAAAAGGATCTCGGCCTTGCCATGAAGGTTTACAGAAACATGGCATTGTGCCACATAGCCGCATACAAGGCGATACATGAAGTGAGAAGGGAAAAGGGCTTTGACAGGGAAAGCCGTACCATGGTAGGGGTAGCCAATCACCTGCGCGTATTCGACCCGTATTCCAGGAACCCGCTCGACTGGCTGGCTGCCAGGGTCATGTGCTGGCTGTTCCAGGGAGCGATCATCAGGTCCATGTCCTCCGGAAGGCTCAGGTTCCCCCTGGGTTCCGGAGCGCCTCTCGGTACAGGCAGGTTCTACGATTTCATCGGCATCAATTACTACACCAGGAGCGCCGTCAGGTTCAAGGGCTTCAGGAGCGATGTAATGCCCGGGACCCCGAGGAACGACCTGGACTGGGAGATATATCCCGAAGGGCTTTATATACTTTGCAGGGAATTTTATAAAAAATACAGGGCGCCAATCTGGATCACCGAAAACGGCACCTGCGACGGCAATGATTCCTTCAGGGCAGGATACATCTACGACCACCTGTATATAGTGTCCATGCTGTGCGGGGAAGGCATCCCGGTCGAAAGGTACTACCACTGGACGCTTATGGACAATTTTGAATGGCTCGAAGGAGAATCCGCCCGCTTCGGACTGGTGCACGTGGATTATGAGACCCAGGCGCGCACCGTCAGGAAAAGCGGAAGATTCTACTCCGAGATATGCCGGAACAACGGCGTGACAGAGGAAATGATCCGGGAGCATCTGCTGGAGTAAGACCGCAGCTGGCTGTTCCGGCAAGACTGCTAAGGTCAGATCACTTCAGTTGGTACTTTCAAGGTCTCTCAGCTGCTTTGTGAGCCTCCGGAACTCCTCTTCAAGCGCTTCCCTGTCGGCCGGCTGCAGTGAGAGTTTTGTGACCACCTCCGTTATCCTCATACGGAGCATGGTCTTTTCAAGTTCCATGTTTTTGGCCCCGTCAGCAGTCTTTATGCTCTCCTCGTACTCATCCAGGCCGCCTTCGAAAGACCTGACATCCAGTCCGCCGGTCACCAGCAGCCTGTCTGCGACTGCACGGACAAAAGCCCTGTCGTGCGAGACGAACAGGACCGTCCCCTCATAATCCTTAAGGACATTCTCCAGTGCCTCTATGGACTGTATGTCAAGATAGTTGGTCGGCTCGTCGAGAAGCAGGACATTGGCCCTGGACACGAGAAGCTTTGCGAATGAGACCTTTATCTTTTCTCCTCCGCTAAGTATTCCAACTTTTTTGAACACATTGGCGCCCGGCAGCAGCAGCCTGGCCAGTATCGTCCTTGCAACTGTCTCGTTCTGCACGCTGTCTTTCATAACGTTCTCCAGGACTGTCTTATCAGGGTCGAGGTTTTCGAATGTCTGCCTGAAGTACGCCAGCCTTGCCCTGGGCACGATGTTTATGCACCTGGCGGCTCCCGCTGCAGCCCTGTCAGCCAGCCACATATACGGATCAAAACCCGTGCCGGCGTCTGCACCTGTACTTGTACCAGCACCTGTATGCATGCTCATAACCTGTCCTGCCGTTCCCGCAAACTCCTCAGGCATAATACCAGTCCTGCGCCCGGCTGTATCCGGATGTCCCTGGTCCGGCACCGGTACTCCGGTGCCGTAACTGCCGCTGCGTGCCAGGTAAGCTGTATATACCAGGTTGAGCAGGGTGGTCTTTCCGGTGCCGTTTTCTCCCCAAAGCGCTGTTTTCATACCGTTGGTGATCCTGAAACCGGCATTTTTGAATACGGGCACATTTCCATAGCTGAAGCTCAGCCTGTCGGCACTTATGATGATTTTGTTCTCCGGAGGTTCAGTCAGGGAAAGATCCAGCCTTATCACAGGCTGTTCCTTCGGCCTTTCCTTTACCTCCAGCTTTTCAAGCCTGGTTATCAGGCTGCTTGCGGCACTGTGCAGCTTCTCCTGGCTTTCAGCCGCATGGCGCTTGTGGAGCCTTGCCTCGGAGTTTCCCATCCTTGACGGGGCCTTGCGGACTTTCCCTGCCCTTCTCATCCTGTCGGATATGGCCTGTTCAAGGGCCGTTTTCTCGGCAATATATTTTTCATACTCGGCAGCGGCCCTTTGCCTTTCCGCCTCGCACTGCTCCCTGTAAAACGAATAGTTGCCGTTGAAGATCCGTATGCCTCCGTCCTTCACCTCGATTATCCTGTTGCAGAGAGCATCCAGCAGGCTTCGGTCGTGGCTTACCATAATGAAGGATTCGACTTTCCCAAGCTTTTGCCTGAACAGTTCGATCCCCTTGTAATCAAGGTTGGAGGTCGGCTCGTCCGCAAACATCAGCACGGTTTCCCTGCTGAAAGCTCCCGCGATTTTAAGCCTTGTCTGTTCTCCGCCGCTAAGGGCCGGCCTGTCGAGTTTACCGCCGACTTCGAATTCACTGAGCAGCTTCATGGCTGCTCCGGCCGCTTCTGTACGCAGCTGACGGATATCGCTCTTCCCGTCCATGCCGAACTGCCTTATATATCCGACCTCGCAATACCGCCTTACATAACCTTCATCCGGTTCCAGGCTTCCATACAGCATATCCAGCAGCGTAGTCTTGCCCGAGCCGTTCAGTCCGGTCACGCCGATACGGTCACCGGAATATACTTTCAGTTCGTCAAATCCTATAACAAGCCTGTCGCCGTAATACTTCTTAACGTTCACCGCTTCCAACAACAGCAAAAAAGATCTCCCCTTTCACCGGCCAGTGCAGGAAAGACCTTATAGCGTTCCGTCATGATATACCATCCGACGATTTGTCCCTGCCCGGGAACAACAGGTCCCATACAATAAGCAAAACGTCCAGGTAAAGCAATCAAACCTGTTTTGAAACTGTTTCAGCAGTTGCCCGAATAATACTGTTCCTGTTGGAAAATGCAAAGACGGCAAGGTATATAAAAGCCAATCCGGCACTAACCGGAGCAATGATGCCCAGTCATATAAACTGTTTGTTTTGCCGGATCAGCGAATCCTCATTACGTTATACCTTACCCTTTCATAGAATTTTCTGAATGTTGGAATATGTTTCACCTGCAACTCATTTTACCGCGTATCCGTCTTATCGTCAATACTCGCACATTTGCAGACAAACTCATATTCAAAAGATTATTGCACTGTATAACAGGCCGAGCGCTCAACTGTAAGTGATCGGCCTGGCAGTCACAATGAAAAGCCCAGCACCTTAGCAAGCTTGTCCCTGTCGACGTTTTTGCCGATGCTCATACCCGTATCCAATATAAGATCGACCGCATCCTCCCGGTCCATCTTCTGCTTTCCGCCGCACCACTGCGCCGGCGCCCAGTCTTCCACCCTCTCATAGACGTTGATATGCCACCCGTATGGGCGGCCGTTCCTGTCGATCTTCTGCCTGCTTCCGCCAACGGTTATGTAAAACTGCTTCTGAAGCTCGACTATTGCCGAATCGACCTTGCTGCTGCCGCTCTTCTTCCCTCTTACACCCATATGGCTCCTTATCTCGCTGGTGTCGAGCACCTTTTTCCATTCGAACAATTGCCACAGGTCCCAGCAGGCCTGGCTGACCAGCCCTTCGTATCTCCTCTCCCGCATCGTCCGCGAAGGTTTGCATGCAGCAAGAAACACGGCATACATGTGAGGCGCGATGAATCCCTTGTTCCCGCCCAGTACGCAGCCGAATGCCAGGCGTTTCTCCTCAGCGGCCCTGTCCTTCCAGCGCCACGGGTCCGTTTCCGGATCACCGGTATGCCATGCCCAATACGGCGTCTCAGATACCAGGGAAGGCATCCCGTCCATCACATTGGAGAAAAACATAAAGCCAAGTTCGTTGACCCTGCTGATAAAGTCTTCATATTTCAGAAGCTGCATAACGCATCTCCTTTCGATATAGCGTGGATCGTGCGATCCGGACTCCGGCGGGTTTTTCGGACATGCGCCTGTTCCCGGCAAAATACGCACATGATACCGGCAAGGCACACATCTGTATCCGGCATGCACACGCAGCTGATTCCGGGAAGACATACGACCTGCTCCGGCAGCCGATCACCAGGGCCATATCAGTCTCCGGACGCTTTCTGCTGTTTGGAAACTTTGAACACCTTTCCGTAATAATCGGTCTCAAGTATTTTCGCGGAGTACTTGAACTTATTTGCGACCTTCCTGTTGATCTGCTTCACATACTCGTCGTCTTTTTCAGTGCCGTCGAAGAATGTCACCTTTCCCCTGGTGGAATCATACATAGCCCGGTCGGTGATCCAGCTCCTGTTCGAGAATATGACCAAAGGCGGCGCCGACGAAAGGATATCCTCTCCCATCAGCAGCCTTGAATCATACTCCAGCCCGAACAGGTTGGAAAGGGTGGGAATTATGTCCAGGCTGTCGCAGGGTTTATCCACTATGACAGGATCCATGCCTTTTTTGTATATTATGAGATGGTTCCTGTAGATCTCGAAATTGGTTTCGACCTCGTGGCCAGCCAGTTCGTCGATATTTTCCTTCGGCAGGCCGTACGGATAGTGGTCGGCGCTGAGCACTATGACCGTGTTTTCAGCTATCCCTGCCTCCTCAAGCCTGTCCATCAGCTCCCTCATTGCGAATTCCAGTTCAAGGTTGCAGGCGATGTATGCCTTGGAAGCGTCGGAATACGGGAGATCCTCCACATACTTCCTGTTCTTGCTGGCCATCTGGTTCCCGTAGAAGTTGTAGTTCATGTGCCCGCTGACTGTCATGTAATATGTGTGGAACGGCTGGTTATTTATATACTCGCCGACTGTGGCTTCGATCATCTCAAGGTCCGATTCAGGCCAGGTCTTCTTTACCTCCAGGCCGTTCCCCACTCCCTTGTAATCATACCCCATGTTGGGATGGGATATATCCCTGCTGTAATAGGTATATGTGTGGTCGTGGTATGCCTTTGTCAGGTAGCCCAGCTTCCTGAACTGGTTGCCCATTACGAACGGCATATAGTTGCTGCCTGACTTTGCCATGCTCCAGACTCCGCCTTTGGGTATCAGCCCCGTACATGCCACATATTCGCCGTCAGACGTGCTCACCCACCATATCGGGGTATAGAAATTCCTGAACACAAATCCCTCATTTATCATCTTATACAGTGTGGGAGTAAGTTCCGGGCTCACAGCATACGGCGAAAAGCCTTCCGCAGTAAACATTATCAGGTTGCATCCCTTGAATATCCCTGTATACTCATTGGTCGGAGTCGGTTCGACAGAGGAGAAGTATTTGTGCATCGGGTACAGCGGATCGCTTTCCCCTGAAGCCATCAGCGTATCAAAATCGATATCCATCACATTGTATGGTTTCACAGGCTCAGCCGGCTCGTCAGGCTCTGTTTGTCCATCATCGGCTTCCTGGGCGGGCAGGCCGTCCCGGCCGGCAGGATCCCGGACCCCAGTCGGCGTTTCGTCAGGTTTTTCACCAGCCGGATCCGTATCCCCTGTTCCATCGGCAATTCCCGGTTCTTCCGATCCCGCAGGATCGTCCGGTTCAGATCTCGCATACAGCCTGTTCACCAGGGTCTCCTTAAGCACACCTGTTACCATCCTCTC
>DAOSCC010000116.1:0-7423 GCA_035361135.1 Clostridiales bacterium
GAAATATCCCCGTCCATGCTCCTGATCAGTTTCACGTCCGCAAGCACCAGGCCTTTCATCCGCAACTCCTACATTATGGCCTTCTCTATCTCTTCTTCGGTGCTGTCCCTCCCGCACCTGATAAGCGGGTCGCTGAGCCTGAAATACAGCGCTCCTGCGGGTATAAGCTTTCCGGCGCCCTTTCCGTTTTCGCCCGCCTGTTCACCGGCCTTGTCAGGCGAATATGTGGCGCAGCCGTCTTTTATCGTATCGCCTGCCGGATCGCCATGTGCCGGTCCGGCATCCTTTGCCGTATCATCCTCTGCGCTGCCGGATCCCGCCTTTATGTGCTGTCCCAGTACCGCGTCCATATACGTGATCAACTGGAGTTGAAGGCCGTAATACACGTCTCCAAGCTTAAGCGCCCTGCTTCCGGACTTGTAGTCAATTATCCTGAGATAGGTGCCGTCTTCGCCTTTCATCGTATCGATCCTGTCGATCCTGCCGGTCAGTTTGATCATCTCGCCTGACGGGAGTTCGATGGTGATCTCGGGATACCTGCCGTTTTGCCCGAACTCCACTTCATATCCTGAAGGCTCGAAACTGCCGGCAGCTATATGTTTGCTTATGAGCATCAGCGATTTCACGACTGTCCTTTTCAGCCTGTCCGACAGATAAAGGTACCTTTTGCTGCTGCCCAGCACATTCCTGCCTTTCCCGGACAGGTACCTGTCCACAAGTTTCGAGACCTCGGCCCTGCACCACTCCTCATCGATGTCTCTCCAGCTTTTCCCATTCTTTACGAGCGATCTTGAGAATTCATCTATGATATTGTGCATGAACGTGCCCGCATCGACCTGTTCAAAGCTGAAGACCTTTCTCTCCTTTGCCTTCAGGCCATATTTGACAAAGAATGAAAATGGGCACGCTGCATATGTCTCCATCCTGGAAACGCTGGTAAAAACAGGATTGCCGTATAATTTCAGAGCCCTGTCCTTCGTGAGGTTCTTTGCCTGGTTCGTATAATCGAGCCCGCTCAGCACAGCCCTGCATTTGTCTTTCCACTCCGGTCTGCCATTGAACCAGCCATATATACGCTTCCATCCGTCATGTATCCTGTTTCCGTCGTAAAGCCGGCGGAGCCGGGATACCATTTCATCGAATACCGGCTCAGGCGCCGAAGGCTGGGGCAGGCTCCCGGGATCTTCCACGACATTGCTTTTTACTGTCACCGAAGGCATTATCCTTTTTATTTCAGATATCACACGTGAAGGCCGGAGGGCCCTTCCGTCCCTGTCGGCCGCCGGATAGCTCAGCCGCAGGTACCTCGACGGGGTCGCCAGCGCCATGTAGATCATGAACCTCTCTTCACGGATTCGGTTCTGAGTATTGCCGGGCAATTCGAGCCCCGCCCGGGCCAGGCTGTCCCTGTCGCTGTCGGAAAGCAGGCTGTCGCCCCCAAGATTCCCCGGCAGCACGCCTTCATTGGCGCCGAGGATATAAAGCGCTTTTATATCATGGCTCCTTGCTCTTTCCATGCTCCCGACAAGAACCTGGTCGAGCGAAGGAGGTATAAGCCCCATTTTGTGCCCGGCAAAGCCGACAGACAGTATATCTGAAAAGCGTTCTGTCCCGACGGTCTCTTCGCCGAGGACTTCCACGATCTGTGTGAACACGTCCATTACCGTGTTCCAGACCTGCCTGTACTCGTTTGCCCTGTCGAGCATCCCGGTATCGGCGAACATTTCCGAAAGTTCTTCTATCCTCTTCGCAGCGCCGGTCTCACAGAGCAGGTCATACAGGGCGGTACAGAAAGTGACGGCCCTGGCGCCGCCCTTTGTTTTGGCCCTGAATGAAATGAGTGGGGCAACAAGTTCCCTCCTGGCCGCATTGATCCTTTCCAGCAGTACAGGTTCACGTTCGGACGGCTCCTTCCTTTCATCATACCCGACAGGGTAATCCCAGTCATCCTCGCGCGTCCACATGCTGCCCCTGATGCCGTTGGCAAGGACATAGTTTTCGAGGATGTCCAGGTCCTGCCTTCCAATGGAAAGAAGGCCTGTCTTCGCGTACCTGAACACAGCCTCGTACGACCAGTTGCCCGTGAAAATCTCAAGTGCGGACAGGATGAACACTATAAGCGGATGGCCGTCGATATCCCTCTTCCCGTCGAGGAAGTACGGTATGCCGTAACGGGCGAAAACGCTTTTGATGATACTGCTGTAGTCGTCCGGGTTCCTCATCGTCACGGCGATATCCCTGAACCTGAAACCATGGTCCCTGCATATCCTGAGGATGTCCCTCGCGGCATCCTCCACTTCCGAATATGGATTGGCAGACGCCGTTATGTGTATGTCATCCGTTTGCTTCGTGTATCTGCTGTACGGGTACTTCCAGAAATTCCTTTCCAGGTGGCCGATAGCTTCAGAATCGATAAACCGTACGGATACGCCCTTTGACGGATCGCCGGCAGAAACCGTGGCAACCGAAGGTGATGTCTTTTTACCGGTATCCGGCACCTTCCTGTCCCGGCCTGATGCCGCCGGGCCTGCAGATGCTGCCGGATCCGCAGGAGAAGCCTCCGTACTGTCAGTCCTGCTCCGCAATATCACGCCATCGAGCCTAACGGGCTTCTCCACATGGACTCCCAAATGTTCCGCCAGCCGCAGAAGCTTTTCGGCGGTTTTCCTTACCGGGCCGAAAACCATAGGCGCACTGTCGTTTGGGTCGTCCGAAAGGCAGTCCGTACACATGCAAATGGTGACCCTGGCTGCCTTGACTAGCAATTTCCCTATCACTTTGTACTCCTGCGGAGTAAAACCCGAGAATTCATCTATCCAGATCTCGGCGCCGTCGTACTGCGTCGACAGGTCCAGTTTTTTATACAGTTCCACAAGGTCGTCGTCGGCATCCAGGTAATTCTGATGAAGCTGCTTCTCAAATTCGGAATAGACCAATGACAGGTCGTGAAGCTTGTCCTTCAGCAGGGAGCCGTCTTCTGTCCCACTGGCTGCCTCCAGCAGTGCTTCCGGCGCTATGTCATACCTTTTGAATTCCGTTATGGCATCGGACAGGGACTCGATGAATCCCTTCCTGAGAGCGGCACGTGAAAATACTTTGAGTTCGCTTCCGAGCCTGTCCAGTATCCGGAACAGCAGCATGCTTTTTCCCGCGGAATCGATATGCCGGCGGGTCACACCGCCGACCTCGCTGAACACCCTGTATGCCAGCCTCCGGAAGCTCAGCACTTCCGCCCTGTATATCCCGGAAGCGCCCGTGATCCTTGCCAGGTTTTTTTCAGCCTGCAGCGAAAATTGCTCCGGAACGATCAGCAGCAGCTTCGGGACTGCCTTTCCTGCATTGCCGTCCGTACTTGCTCTTTCCCTTATCTCATTGTAGCAAAAACTGGATTTTCCGCTTCCAGCCCTGCCGTAAACTATCCTGAGCCCCATATCCCCCTCCGTTAACAACAACGTCGCACAAAAGCCGGGCAACTGCTATATCCGCTCATGTCAACCGTTCTTCATAGTGCGATATATCTCCCCATTTGACAGACTTCCATCCGGTCATACATATTTCAATAATGTGTTATCTTTCGGGATAACGGCGATATCACGCCGATACCAGCAGTCAATATATTTCTATCCCATCGATCTCCATCTTCGGACCGGTACCAAGGAACTCCCCTGCGTATTCCTCCAGCAAACACAGGTCATAATCGGACACTTCCCGGTCCGGCAGGATCTGCGTGAACTCCTTCCCGTCATACCAGTATGATTTTCTGAAGACTTTGTAACCGGATCCCGTTGTATCAGTAATAATGATACCGTTTCCGTTTTCACTCATGACGATATCATGCGCAAAAGATGCATCAAGCCCTGTCGGCACCGTATTTACCCTGGTTATTTCCGAATCTTTCAGCAAAAACTCATGCAGGTTTATATCGGCGGCCGCCGAGGCAGAACTGCCATCCCTGCTTATAATATAAAGTTTGGAACTATCATCGAAATACTCAATGGCGATCATATTTTCCACATCAAGGCCTGCAAAACTGAAAGGCATCTCGGATACGATCTCTATCGAATCCTCTTTTATTTCCGCCAGTTTAAGATTATAACGCGCATCACCGGATATATATTCGATAAAGATAATCTTATTTTCTCCGGCGAAGCATGCCTGCCCGATCCTGTCATCTTCATGCCCGACCTCATACACAGGTCCGTCAAAACCGGCAGAAGCATCAGGATCCTCCGTGTTGACGCCCGAAATCCTAAGATGCGGCGGCAGCGGCGCTTCAGAAAAATGCTGCGTGAAGTAATAGATTATCCGCGATCCGTCGGGGGATACATCGAAGAGCCTGCCGACAGGCCGAACGAACAGGCTCCTGCCTTCTCCGGCATCAAATGCCTGGCACATGTCCGTGGACGGGTTCAGGTGGCCTACAGCCATAATGGTCCTTCCGGATGTCCAGGAAACGCTCATCAGTTGATACAGGTGTTCGCTCAATACAAGTTCCGTTGCTCTCCCGGTTTCCATTTCATAAATGCCTATTTTCTCCGCAGTCAGGTAACTGTCTTCCGACCTGAAGGAGTACAACCAGGCTGCAAATTTCCTGTCAGGCGACAATCCGAGAAAATGCTTTTTCCCTGAAGCCTCGTCTATTTCGCTCACCGATCCGCTTTTGGCATCATAGACATACAGCCTGCCGCCCGAACTGAATACCGCGCCGCTGCATCCTTCCACATCACTGAGCGGAAGGGCTGCCTGTGCAGCCACATTGTCCGCGCCTTTATCCGCCGTACTGTCAGCAGCACTGACAGAGTCATAAACTTGGGTATCCGGTGAAAGATTTGATGCAGCCGTTCCAGCAGGATACTTGTTGTCCGCCGTTTCGGTGCACGCTGTCATCAGCAGTATAAAAGTCAATACCAGCAACATCGGCAGTGTATAGATATTGTTTCGTGTACGTCCATGCATTACGCCGTTGAACCTCATCATCGAAAACTTTATCGGAACTATTATACAGTCGACATATGAATGTTCTTCATCAATAATTTATTCTAACATATGGACATGCAGTTGAAAATCGATAATGATATTCGGAAATGCGGCGCCATGGTAAACATTGATATAATAAAACCGTCAGTTACAGCCGATTGCAGGATATCGTGCCATTATCGACGCCGGGTTCAGGATCGAAAGAGTGGAAGAGCCTTATCCCCCGGAGGACTGGAAGCAAAAATACGTCAGCCGATATAATGCGTTTATCGAAACACCAAGTTATATGATTTTAAGATTGTCAAAATAAAGGTTAAGTACATCGGGCGATTGCCCGCCAATGGCAGGCTGTCTGAAAACAGGCCATAAAGGGCGGCATTGAAACGTGCTGCGCTATATAGTGTTATATAGCGCTATATTGTTATGCAGCGGTATAAGCCTGTGACTATATCGGGCCTATAACACTATATCGCATTTCGAAGCTATTCCGAACTCTTCGAAATACTTGTTTTCCTTCGGCACCCATTCCTCCATGAACCGGCGGTGCATGGCAGGCCCGTTCCTTTTAAGGATACGGCGGCTCTGCTCATCCGCTTCCACGGTAAGGAAGACTTTGAGATCGTAATGGTCCGACAGTGTGGGATGCATACTGTATGAGCCTTCGACTATGTTGAGTTTTTTGGCCGTGACCCGTACAGTTCGCTCTATGGCCTGTATGGAGCAGTTATATATGCCGTATTCGAATCCGCCGCCGCTTTCCAGTCCGCGGATGACTTCGTTCCTGAACCTGGCATAGTCCACGTTGCCGCCGGTTTCATTCAGCCGTTCTTCCGTCCTCAGTTCGGGCGGAAGGAAGAAGTGATCCATGTGGAACACATTACAGTCGTATATCTCTTCCAGCAGCGCTGCCAGTGAACTTTTGCCGGAACAGCAGTTGCCGTCTATTGCGACCGTTATATAATCCCTGCGGTATAGACCTGAATCCACGCGCTTCAGCAATTCGTCGATACGGCAGAAAACCTCAAAGTACCTGCAAAAGCCGCTTTCAACTATCCTGTATGAAGGATGGTATGTTTCCCGGTATATTTCGCTGTGGCTGACCACAGGATAGCCCTGTTCGCGATACGAGCGGATATATTTATCCAGGTCGCTGGTGCTGAACGGCATCGCGCCTCTCTCACAGCAGTCTCTCAGTACTTCCAGCTTGTTTTCGAAGCTCCTGATATCACCTTTATGGGAATTGGCAGTGTGGACAAAGAAATTGTTCACAGTTTCGAGGCTGACCGGATGGCGGCCGAGCTCTGCAAGATGGATCCTGCAAAGCCCGTTGCCAATATCCTCAAAAAGCTGCCCGCCATCAGCAGGTTCGCTGCATATGCCGTCCGGGCCGCATTTGTCCGTTCCTGCCGCTCCATCCCTGTCTTTGCCGGTTTCTCCAATAGCGCCGGATACAGGCGGCCTGCCCTCCATGCCTGTTATATATGCATACTCGTCCCGGAGGCGGACCAGGCTTTCCTCCATGTCGCTGACCATGTGGCCTCCGCCGAACTCGTTCTGATAGATCAGCTTGACCATATCCTGTATCTGCATACAGGGATATCTTTTAAAGTGCTCTGCAAGGATTTTTTCCAGTCCGACGTTGTCATTCATATCTCAACATGTTACCTCGTTTCAATGCGATAATGATGAGCGGTATGAGGACTACCTGGAGTATTATCCCGGGGATGGCGTTCACTACGGCGCCCGCAGCAAATATCTGCCATGTGAAAGCTTTACCTTGCAAGCCGTAGATTATCAGGCTCGCTATGCCCCAGACGATCCTACCGCATATCATCGAGATTATAAGTGACGCATATATGAACACATTCTTCTTCGGCAGCAGTTTGTAAAACAGCCCGGTGCAAAAACCGTAAACGGCCAGTTCAAAGGCCATTGCCAGCGCATTCGGCATGGGCGGCATCCCGAAAAGCATGTACCGCAGCAGCGGTGTTATGAATCCGACCGCAAGGCCGTAAGGCCAGCCACATACAAATCCGCACACCAGGACCGGCAGGTGCATCGGCAGCAGCATCGAACCGACAGACGGGATCTGCCCTGTCAGGAACGGCAACAGCAGCCCCAATGCAAGAAACATCCCGGACAATACAAGTCTTCTTACAGATGATGACCTCATACTCAATTCCTCCCTTACCAATGTAAAACGATCAGCGGAAACGCAAAAACTGCACAAAAAAACCACGCAGTCGGCGTTTCATAAAGAAGCCTTCTTCATGAAAGCAAATACCTTCGTGGTATCATTCTGTACGTATGCACAGTTCATATGACGTTTTGGGATTCATCCCGCTGTAACGGATAACGTCCGCTGTCAGGCTGCTTACCGGTTTTGGAGGTCTTTCCCGGTTTTTGACGCTGCCGCCGTCGTTACATACCGGCTTCAGCCGGCTGT
>DAOSCC010000117.1:0-7418 GCA_035361135.1 Clostridiales bacterium
TGTCCCAACTTTCTGCAGGACTGTCCCCGCCTTCACCAGTCCAGCCCCTGTCCAGGGTCAGCATTTCCGAAGAACCGTCCCCCATCCCGGAAAGGCCGTTTCTCTCCGAACTCCGGTTTCCTGCCGGATCGTCAAATGTTTTCGCAGAACCGTCCCCGACAACATGGACGACGAAATCAAGCAGGTCCGAAAAGCGGATACCGAAACCGAAATGCAGCACTGCAGCATTTACAGCAAGTATCAGTATAGCGAGAGCGGCAAACAGTTTTAAAAGGTACCTGTTGTTTTCCATAAAATAATACCTGTAATTCTTTTACAGGTATTATTTGCTATATGTATGAGATTCTATTCATCAGCAGCGGTTGATTTTTACGCCGCGTACTTACCGTCACAGACAGTTGATCCTGTTCCTTAGATAAGCTGCGAACTCATCCCTGAGTTCATCCCGTTTCAGGGCAAATTCGACTGTGGCTTCAAGGAAACCCAGCTTATTTCCCACATCATAGCGTTTGCCTATAAAGTCATAGGCATGGATCGGGTTCGCTGCAAGCATCGCCTTGAGCGCATCCGTGAGCTGTATCTCTCCTCCCTTGCCCGGCGACGCGTTTTCCAGGTGTGTGAATACCTCCGGCGTGACTATATATCTTCCGAGTATGGCCACATTGGAAGGAGCACTGTCAATATCAGGCTTCTCCACCATGTCTTCCACTTTATATACGCGGTCTTCTATCAGGGTGCCTTTGATGATCCCGTATTTCGACACTTCCGATTCCGGAACCTGCTGTACTCCGAGAACGGTCGTGTTGTATTTCTCATAAATGTCGATCATCTGTTTCAGGCACGGAACAGATGAATCCACTATATCGTCTCCCAGCAAAATGGCAAACGGCTCATTGCCTATGAACGACCGGGCGCAGTATATGGCATGTCCCAGCCCTCTGGGTTCCTTCTGCCTGACATAATTCACATTGGCAAGATTCGAGATATCCTGGACAAGTGACAGGAGTTCCTCCTCGCCTTTCCGTTTCAGCATATCCTCCAGTTCATATGATTTGTCGAAATGGTCCTCGATAGCCCTCTTCCCTCGTCCTGATACGATCAAAATGTCCTCGATGCCTGACGCGACAGCCTCTTCTATAATATACTGGATAGTAGGTTTGTCGACTATGGGAAGCATCTCCTTGGGCTGAGCCTTTGTGGCTGGCAGAAACCTGGTACCCATTCCGGCTGCAGGTATCACGGCTTTGCGTATCTTCAATTCCATCTCCCCTTCCTGAGAAATCTTATCCGAAACATGCCCTGCCGTTCATAATCAGCCTGAACGGTTTGTACATCAGCATACTTTAATTATACACCATTCCTGGAATATTCGGCGACGTTGTCGTACTATATATACCTGGTACTTGGTATGGACTCCATTTTTTATGATATTATAATATAGGATACCATCCAGTGGTCAATAATTCAACAGTATGCATCCCGGCGGCAGCCCGGGCGGGCATTCACCTTGCGGCGAGCAGCGCTGCCGTGATGAACGGCGGCATGATGTATCCTGCAAAACATGGGAGGTGTTTATGAAACATTTTGAATTCAAGGCTTTTGCTGTACTGAACGAGATCGACCTCAATAAAATCGCTGTAAACTGCGGCATTCCCAAAAAATATACATGGGAAGAACCGCTCATACTGGACCATAAACTGCTCGGAAATATACTCGGCCGTAGGTACGATGCCGACAGCAAGGTCCTCATCTTCTCTTTCGGGAGTATAGTACTGGTCAATGTACCGGAGGACATAATGCCCCAACTGCTGGGCTTCATCAAAAAATACGTGCCTGGCGTGGATCTCGGCAATTGGAACAGATATACCGACGAGTACGAATTACGTACAGAACCCCAAAGCTCGCTGGAAATCACTGACGAATATGCGGTGGTACCCCGTTATGAACTGTTTTACATAGAACTCGCAGCCATAGTCATTGCCAAATCGGTTGCCATGGAAAAAACGGAAGACGAACTCGGCAAGATCTTCGACCAGCTCGAATCCACGATAGACCGGCTCGAACACGGCCAACTGCGCATCGGCGACAGGGAACTGGCCCGGGCTACGGCGCAGGTGACAAGGCACCAGTACAACACCATAAGCTATATCATGATACTCGACAAGCCTGACATAACGTGGAGCAACAGCGATGCATCGCTGTTTTACGAAAAGATGTCGGACATTTTCGAACTGAACGACAGGTACACTATCCTGACGAAAAAAGCCGATATCATGAATAACATAATCAGCGGCTTTTCTTCCATAAGCCATTCGATCAGGGGACTTTTTGTCGAATGGATAATAGTGCTGCTGATCGTCTTCGAGGTCATACTTATGGTCATTGACCTCATACTTTAAGCAACCGGGCCGGGCAGCCCGAAAAACGGCTGGCATGCCAGTAAATACGGCTTTTACGCGACCCGGCTGCAGCCATGGACCGATAGCTGCAACAGCTCAATTCTGATTGCGGCTGTTCCCCAGAACCCACAGCCATCCGGAGGTATCGTGAATGGAAACGAAGCATTTCATAAGCATCAAGGCTTATCCGGCTATAGATCTGAATAAAACAGCGGAATATTTCGGCCTCCCTGTACCGGAAGCAAGGGAAAGGTCGCTCACCATAGAAGGAGAAAAACTTTCAGAAATATTCAAATATGACACACGCCAGAAAAGGGTCCATGTTTTCAGCTTTGGCTGCCTCGTTTTTGAAGATATGGAGATCGACGAAACAGACAGATTTCTCGAGATCATGCAGCCGATAACCGGTGAGCCTGACTACAGGATGCTTTTGAGGTACAGGGAAAGCCACGATTCTACTGTTACGGAAGACGGATCGATCGGGCTTTGGCCGGAGAGCGGCGCCCCTGCTTTCCCCCCGGGCATAGAACTCTCGCATACTATCGCTGCTGTATTGGCCAAATCCGCAGCCCTGTCGAAAGAGGAGGAAGACCTCAATACGCTTCTGAATGAAGCTTACAGGTATATTAACCGGCCGGGCGAGGGCATCTTCAACGCCGGGACCCGCATGTACGCAAAGACGATGACGCATATAGTCAGGTTTGAAAAAGAAAGCGCCGCCGGTTTCGGCATATTCGACAGACCGGCATCGACAGGCAGAAAACTCCTGCTCAGGGATGCATACGATAAGCTGGCGAACTATTATGAACTGGATGAAAGATATGATCTCCTCGAAAAAAAGGCTGAACAGCTGAGGGATATAGTAAGGTCTGGTTCTGTGGAAAGGTTCAGGCGGCAGGAAAACAGGCTCCTTGCTTTTGAAACGTTCCTGCTGATGTTGTTTCCCTTGTCCCACATCCTGGGAACGGTCTTCGCCAGGTCCGGGGTCAAAGACTTTATAAATATGATTTTCACAAATTTGTTACAAAAACTTAATATTATAAACTAGAAAATCATGGTACAATATAATTGCCACAGCCAATAATACTATTTTTTCATTTTTGTTCCTCCTTTTAATATAGACGTTGGCTGAGTTTAGTTCATCTTATCTGAAAAGAAGCACTTATATTGATTCGGAATCATTTATAAATTCATAAAGTGCTTTCTTTTTTTGCCCTTTTTTGACCGGGACTGGCACAAAATGCTTGTGTGCCGCTGAATGAAATGTGTTGATAAGGCTAAGCATATTGAGTATAATAAGTGAGTAACACTGTAAACCGGCATTGTTTTAAATTTGGCTGTGCTAGACGGGGAGGTAGCGGTGCCCTGTACCTGCAATCCGCTGCAGCAGGGTCGAATCCCTGGTCGAGGCTTGTTTTTGTGAGGTCTGCCCCGTACAAGTGGCGATGACAGTTGGGTCTTGCGCAACGTAAGCCCGTGAACCCCGTCAGGTCCGGAAGGAAGCAGCGGTAAGCGGATACTTTCGTGTGCCGCAGGGGTGCCTGGCTGGAGTCAACTATACGGGTCACGCTCGGAAAAGTAAGTCGACACCAGGTGCACAGCCTTCAATTATAAATCATGGTTTCTATAAAAGGTGCGTATCCCGCACCTTTTGCTGTTTCCCGGAGTTCGCCCTATACAAGTGGTCTGTCCGGCCATCGGGGTTTGCACGATATCCGGTATTCGTCCAACTTCACGTTCCTGTTTTCGAAGGGCGGTTCATGCAAGCGGGGTATTTTCACGTTTCTGAGGCCGCCAGGAAATTTCCGTATCATGGATATCCACGGCCGGAGGACTTTTTTTTGGCCTGCCATTCTGATATACTAAGTTCATAAACAAGGTTCGGAAGAAAGGCTGTTGATGATGTCCTACATTGCATTATACAGAGAATGGCGGCCGACCAGGTTCAGCGACGTGGTCGAACAGGAGCATGTGGTAAAAGCGCTCAGGTACAGCGTCAGTACCGGAAGGATCGCCCATGCCTATCTTTTCTGCGGCACCAGGGGGACGGGCAAGACCACGATGGCCCACATACTCTCCCGTGCGGTCAACTGCCTTGACCCTCAGGACGGCGAACCTTGCAACCAGTGCGAAATATGCCGCGAGATACTCTCCGGCAGTTGCGTGGATGTGCTTGAAATCGACGCGGCATCCAACAACAGCGTCGATAACGTACGTTCCATAAGGGATGAAGTCATCTACGCCCCGACAAAAGCCAGGAAAAAAGTCTATATCATAGATGAAGTCCACATGCTTTCCACCGGCGCCTTCAATGCGCTGCTCAAAACGCTGGAGGAGCCCCCTGAGCATGTCATTTTCATACTCGCGACCACGGAACCGCATAAGCTTCCGGCTACGATTCTTTCACGCTGCCAGCGCTTCGATTTCAGGCGGATTTCCCAGGACAGCATAGCAAAGCACCTTGCCATGATCGCATCCGCGAACGGCACGGAACTGGATCCGAACGCCGCAAAGCTGATAGCTCGTATGTCCGACGGCGCCATGAGGGATGCCATCAGCCTGCTGGACCAGTGCATGTCTCTCGGCAGGAAGTCAATAAGCTATGACGACGTGCTTTCCGTCGTAGGTGTGGTCAACGACGAGTTCATGACAAGCTTCATCGACAGCATGCTGGCAAAAAACGTTGAAGATATCCTGCACAATGTGAGCATGCTAATCGCGGAGGGCCGCGATGCTGCACATTTCACTTCCGACCTTGTGGTTTATTTCAGGAACCTGCTGATATGCAGATCCACAAACGGTAAATGCGATGACCTGATAGATGTCCCGGCCGAAGTCCTGCAAACGATGAAGCAGCAGGCAGAAAAGCTGTCCCTGGAAGAGATCATGTACCATATACGGGAACTGTCCGCACTGGAAAACAACCTGAAATATGCGGCAAACCCCAGGGTCCTGCTGGAAGTCACACTGATAAAACTGTGCAGGGGGATCGTCAGTGCAAATGCAGGCATAGAAGAAAGGCTGGCGGCGATCGAGCGGAGACTGCAAAGCGGAGATTTCCCGTACAGGCCTGCAGCGGACCCGTACCGGCCTGGTGATGTTTCATCGGATATCCCCGGTACCCAGGGACCGGCAGGCACACCCGGACAGGCAGATACATCGGGGTCTGCTGATATATCTGCATCTCCAGGCAGTTCAGCACCCCTTGCCGGTAAGTCAGACAGAGGTTCCTACGGGTCAGGTGACGGTATGACCGTCGGCGGAAGCGGCATTACTCCCCCAGGTCCTGATAACATCCCGGTTGAAGCTGACGATACCCGCAGAACACCAGGAAAAAGCTTCGATGCTGACAGCACCGGCAAAACCGCAGAAAAAGGTCATGCCGGCCAAAAAGCCCCTGGAGGAGCCGGACAGAAAGGACAATCGAGAAAAGCAGTCGATTACGACAAGTGGCCGCAGATATTGGAGCATTTGAAAAGCTCCGGGAGAATGTCCATTTACCTGATACTGCTCAATGTCAGGGCTGTCCTGCTTGATGACGAGACCTTAGGGCTGGTTGCGAAAGAAAAAAACGTAAGGTCCATGGTATCAATGGTGGAACATATAAGGGTCATAGAAGATGCAGTCTCCAAAGTCGCAGGACGCAGCATGAAGATAAAATGCATAGATGAAGAGATCCTGCATAAGGCGGCCTCAGATGAAAAAAAGGAGAGCAGCGACCTGCTGGAAAGAGCGCGTATGCTGGCAGACAAAGTTGGCCTGCCGCTTGAGATAATCGACGAATAGGCACGGCATGATTTTGCAGATCGGGCAGTTTTGCTGACAGGTCCTCGGTGACCGGGCCATATGCCGAAGGGTAGTTGGATCTGGACCCTTTGGATATACGGAGCCTGACGGCGAAGCCTGATGCTTTTGTCGTCCGCAACCAGACACCCTTGAACGGCCGGATGCTAATATATATAATATACCTGTCATACCAAATAAGAAGACGGAGGTGCCAATTATGGCAAAGCACGGATTCCCGGGCTTCGGTGGCGCGAACATGAACAATCTCATGAAACAGGCACAGAAAATGCAGAGAGATATGGAAAAACTGCAGGCCGAGCTCCAGGAAAGAATAGTTGAAGCAACTGCCGGAGGCGGTGCAGTCAAGGTAGTTGCCACAGGCAAAAAGGAAATAAAGGAAATAACGATAGATCCCGACGTCGTTGACCCCGATGATGTGGAAATGCTCCAGGACCTCATCCTGGCGGCAGTTAACGAAGCACTCCGCAAGGCTGAAGAAATGGTCAGTTCCGAGATGGCGAAGCTGACCGGAGGATTAGGACTGGGCGGGTTATTCTGACATGAATCATCTTTATTCACCACCAATCGCAAGACTGATAGAAGAACTCGAAAAGCTTCCGGGGATAGGCCATAAATCGGCACAGAGGCTGGCTTTCCATATATTGAACCTGCCGGCCGAAAAATCGGAAGCGCTGGCCAACGCGATTAGGGAAGCAAAGCTGAAAACGCGTTACTGTTCCATATGCAGCAATATAACTGAAACCGATCCCTGCAGCATATGCGGCAGCGCAAAGCGTGACCACAGCATCATATGCGTCGTGGAAGACCCCAAGGACGTAGTCGCCATGGAAAGGATCAGGGAATTCAACGGTGTATACCATGTGCTGCATGGCGTCATATCCCCCATGGAAGGTATCGGTCCTGAAGACATCAGGATAAAGGAGCTTCTGCAGAGGATACGCGACGGCAATATACGGGAAGTCATACTGGCCACGGACCCCGATGTCGAGGGTGAAGCCACGGCCATGTATATCTCGAAGCTTTTGAAGCCGATAGGCATCAGGATCACAAGGATCGCCCACGGTATCCCTGTAGGCGGCGATCTCGAGTACGCCGATGAAGTTACGCTCGCAAAGGCGCTCGAAGGCCGGCGGGAACTTTAAACCAAGTTTTAAACTTGTATAAATCAAATAAACTCCTTTCATTTTGCAAATTATCGATAGGAAGAAAATA
>DAOSCC010000118.1:0-7376 GCA_035361135.1 Clostridiales bacterium
CAAGCTTCAGCACAGTATCCTCACAGAAAATTTCAAGGGTCGTGCAGTCATCCTCGTTGCCGAAAGTAGCCGGCAGCCCGTCCAGCTTCGGCTTGCCGCCCGTTATCCTGTGGGACACATACTGCAGCTTGCTTGCCGCATGGCCGTCAACATCACGGATCTCAAGGCACGTTTCGCGGAAATCCCCGATCCCGTGCGTCGGGTACTCCCGCGGAAAAGCATCATAGAATGACAGCCTGTCCCTGTTGTTTTTCGATGGAAGAAACGGATACTCGTTTGTATGCATAAGGCTTTCCGGTGAAAAATGCCCGTCCCCGATACGTCTTCCGAAATATACATGCCCGATGAAATCCTCATCATCGACGATCCCGATGATATATGAAGTGTTGTTCGCGTCAAGCTTGAAAACTCTCTGATCCTCAAAGTACTTTATTCCCATTCCGGTCCTCCAGTTCCCGCATCATTGGCAAATATCCAGGTATTTTTGATTATCATACCAGTCTGCTGCCGATGATATGTTATAGTTACCGGATAATTATACCACAAGTTGCCCCTCATATCGAACACGACAGAAATACGCAAGCCTCCGTATACCGGCATCCTGCTGCTGTTGCGCCAGATCCCGGAACCAGACCTGATAATTGAAAAATTTTTGTATCTTTTGCAGCATTTTCTCCGTCTAAAGAGTATACAGAGCGGAGGGGTTGATATATGGCATACAGGTCCTGTCGGCCGGAGGACTTCGATGCATTTGTGGCAAGGAATGAAAACAGATTGTTCCGCGCTGCTCTGTCAATGACGGGAAATGCGTCCGACGCCGAGGATATACTGCAGGAAGTATTTTTGCGGGCATATGAGAAAGCCCCTGAGTTTACATCAGGCGAGCATGAAAAAGCATGGCTCATGAAGGTCACGATCAACCTTTGCAAAAGCCGGCTTCGTTCCCCATGGCACAAACGCCGGGTCGCCATGCTGGAATCATACCCCGCAACCGAACCGGAACAGCATGAACTAATGGAGCAGGTCATGTCCCTGCCTTCCAAATACCGCGCAGTCATCTACCTATACTATTATGAGGGATACTCCGTCAAAGATATTTCGGAACTAACCGGGCAAAGGGAGTCCACAGTAAGGAGCCATCTGACCCGCGCCCGTCAGAGGCTCAGATCGTTTCTGAAGGAGGAAGTTATGAAAGCATATAAAGATTATATGGATAAAATAACAGTATCAGATGCGCTTCACCGGAAACTCGTGTCACATGCATCAGGCAACGTCAGGCCTGTTTTGATCAGGCGGTATGCGGCAGCCTTCGCCTGCCTTGCATTGGCGCTGGTCTGTACTTATGCAGTGACACAGTTATATCAAAACAATACGCCGCAAGAGCCAGGTAAAGATCCATATGTCACACCCGGTGAAACCCCGGTCGCTGCAAAGTCCGGCGGGTCTCAGAGTATTGCGGGCCACAGTAATACTGCGTCCGATGAATCCGATACAAACCCGTCTGTTTCACAATCAGATGATACTTCATCTGCAGGACAGCCGGAAGGCTCTCCATCAGTATCAAAACCTGATGAAGCTCCGTCAGTTCCGTTTCAGGATGAGAGTCCGTCCGTGGCCGATATACTAGTCAAACGCATCTCGGACTCCGCCGGAACCGATGTGCTGCTAAATAATCTAAGCCTCGATGAAGCCCGCGCTGACGCTGATTTCGGTGCCTATCTGCCGAAAACCGTTCCCTCCGGATTCGCCTTCGAATCCGCGACGCGCTATGTCGATGAGAAAAGCAACCACCTGACCGCATTGTGGTTCAAAGGCATGCGCATGATACACTGGAGCGTTTCTAAGCTTGATGTGGAGGACAAGGCCAGGATCACCTCCGTATCGGACACAAAAAACTATGACCTTGCGCTGTATCCCATCCCCCATGCGGAATCAGTACCGGAAGATTTAAGAGAAATCGTGGACGACCCCATCTTCATCATAGACGATCTGACGCTGGACGCAGTGAAAGCACGTGCGTATGAGGTCCAGGATGCCGGCGATATCTCCGGGCCCCGGATGAGTTTCAGCGTGCTGTATGGCGATACGCTGATAAAGCTCTACGTGAAGGGAGCATCACCCGAATCTGTTTTTGACATGCTTATGCAGATCAAAGCCTGACACGGAACATGTAGAAAATCGCTTGTGACTGTGCAATTTTTTCGTTTATGGGCGCTTTTACGGTTGTTTTTATTGTATATTATCCATATTTTAGCTACATAATATGGCAATTCTCGTATTACGTATACTTAGCCGCGCCCATAAACGAAATTTCTGCACACCAGCAACAGATCAGGAAATTCATCTGCGGAAACGATAAAAGAGATGTCCTGTTGAGGCTTAATATGATTTGAGCCTCAACAGAAGCGATTCCAGGAAATCCGCAGTCATGGCATACTGCAGAAAACAAAAGATTTTTGCATCATCCGCAAACGGATCAGGCTTCTTTAATATCAAAGCAAAAAGAATCCAACCCGTTTGTGATGGACCGGTCAGCCCGGAATTTTGAAATAAGCGCTTTCACTCAGCTTATGCATCTCAGAGTCCATTTCAAAGGAAACGAAGAAGTCGACCCTGTATGTTTCGCCCGGTGCGAAATCCCTGGCTGAAAGATCAAGTTTTTCGTTCACTGTGAATTTTCCCCCGCTGTTTATTGTCTCGTCGACTATAGGAAGTATGGAAAACGGGTATTCTTCAGAATGCCTGTATACTTCATTTCCGCTTTCGTCATATACGGCAAAATCGTAAAACGGATAGTACAAAGTAATTGTAATGTCCTTGCCGGCATTATTTCTTACCTGGAACTCCAGGTCGATGGTATTGCCGGCGGCATTTGCTATCAATGCCGTGCTGACGGCGTCACTTTCCGCGTAGGAACCATCGGTCTTTTTATCCGAAATATTGACTGTCCTTGTCGCCTGGTCCCATGTTACTTCTTTGCCGAACAGTTCTGCAGCTTTCCTCAGTGGCACATATGCGGTATTGTTATACACAAAATGGTCGAGATCGGTTTTTTCTCCGTTGTACAAAATGTTAAGGGAGTTGAGCATGACCTGGATACTCGAACTTGCGAATGCATGCGCAGCTGCTAATGCTATGCATACCGTTACTGCTAATAATAGCGACAATCTTTTAGTGGTTCGTGACATGTATATCCCTCCGTAATCTGATTTTTTCCGCGGCTGTTTCCTTTATCAGCCGTCATATGAAAGACGTTTCTGCCGTTCAAAATGTTGCACGTCCCGGCACAAAAAGAAGCCGGTTGAAATACAACCGGCTTTTGGCCAATGAATGTCCCCGCAAAATCACTCGGTCCGCAAAGCAACTACAGGATCTTTCTTAGCTGCGCTTCGGGACGGTATGATCCCTGCGATCAGTGTCAGGAGCATGCTGATTACGACAAGCATAACCGCGACCTCAGGCGGAAGGAAAGCTGAAAGGTTGCTGAGACCTGTCAGATGATGGAGTATCATGTTGATCGGTATGCACAGCAAGTATGTGATCAGTACGCCCAGCAGGCCGGAAGTGAATCCTATTATAACGGTCTCGGCATTGAACAGGCTTGATACATTTCCCTTCGATGCGCCGATGGCACGGAGGATACCGATCTCCTTGGTGCGCTCCTGCACTGAAATAAGCGTGATCACGCCGATCATTATAGATGATACGATAAGCGACACTGCAACGAACGCTATAAGGACATAGGTGATCGCGTTTATGATCGTTGTGACCGACGACATTATCAGACCTACATAATCGGTATATTTGATTTCCTTCAAATCATCCACGCTTTCATTGTACTCTGCAATGACTTCTTCTATCACGTCCTTGTTGGCAAATGACGACGCATACAGGTTGATAGCAGCAGGACTGCCGCGGTCGACAAGGCCGAGCCTGAGCAAATTATCCTCATAGGTGGAATCCGAGAATACCACCAGTTCATCATAATAGGCAGCACACTGTTCATCGGTGAACTGTTCCAATGTCATATCGAGCGCTGCCGCAAGCTGCTCGCCGCTCATGGCGCTCATCTGTTTTGCAGCCTCAGCGGCATACTGCGCCCTGAACTGCTCTTCCAGCCCCTTGACAAGCAGTTCCGAAAGATCTTCATCGCTCATTGAAGCAATATAGCCGGCAATCGTTTCCTCATCCATTCCCGTTTGCTCAGCCATTGCCGGAGCGATCGCCTTTTCCATGTCAGCGCGCGTCATACCTGCCAGCGTGCCTGAAACAAACTCCTGTACCGCTTCCTCCGAAGGAATGCTCATGATCTTTTTATATGCCTCCGCTTTCCCGGCAGTATCAAGGGATGAGACGTAATTCCTGAATTCGTCAGCCCTGCTGCTTTCAGTCTGATCCCCGCTGGTGCTCCTGAACGGCAGGCCGGTGAAAATGTCGGTGGACGGATCCGCAAGCTGTGCTTTTACGGCATCAGACTCATTCGCTTTATCGATGATGTAATCAGTGAGCATATACGTATAACCTATGGACGCGTTCGTCATCGGTGAGATAGCGTCTTCATCCGGCTTTGCAATACCGACGACGCGGAGCTTCAGCGCATTGTCGTACAGATACTTAAGTCCTGCTTCCGTTTCCCGCAGATCCGTATATGTCCCTGTCTTTTCATCATACGTATAGCAATCGCAGTTAAGGATGGTGCGGAAATCCATATTGCATATATCTTCATACGACCATTTCCTTATCTCATAGTCAACTGTCTTCTTGTTCAGAGCGGCGTCCATAAGGATCTCAATTTCTTTCTCAGACAACAGTCCCAGCGTGTAAAGCGTCAGATCGTCGATCTCATTGTTCTCATCCACAAAAAGTACTAGTTCGTCATACCTGGACGGCCATCTTCCGTAGATTATGTCATATTGCTTTTCAGTAACGCTGTTGACAGGTTTCCCCGAATCTCCCGGCACAAGTTCCTTCCAGAGGCCCATGGACTGCTTCATCAGGGAATCCGTACGGCCCATGACCGTTTGCTCCCTCAGGGCAAGCATCGTCGACATATCCATTTTGGCGTATTTTTTCATAACTTCAGTCAGTATCGTCTGCCTGTCGGAACGAATGATGCTTCCATCCACGTTTTTCGTATATATCATCAGGTCAAGATCATAAGAATACTGTACGCCTGACAGCGCGGAATGGAGCTTGCTGTTCTCATCCGCACGCTGTGCCTCGATATACTCCTTGAATGCCTTAAGGTCGTTTTTCTGCGTATCGAGCGAGTTCATCGAATTCATCATCTCGTATATCATTGCTTTCTGATATACGGCATCGTCTTCATGTTCGGAAACCGACTTCGCTTTCCCCAGGAAAGTGGAGATCAGGCTCGACATATCCACGCTCTGCGCCTCGATCGTCAGCGGGTAGGAAGCCAGCGTATCTTCCTGGACCGAATCGATGAAAGCCGTCGTTCCTTTTGATACGGCATAAATCAGCGCTATGCCGATAATGCCTATGGAACCGGCAAACGATGTCAGAGCGGTCCTGCCTTTCTTCGTGAAAAGGTTTTTCAGCGACAGGCCGAAGGATGTCAGGAACGACATCGAGGGCATTTTCTTTTTATGCGTTTCTGTTTTCTTTTTCTTTGCCTCATCAAGTTCCTTCCTGTATTCTTCATCCGTGAGCGGCTGGCTGTCGTCGATGATCCTGCCGTCAAGCATTTTTACGATACGGGTCGAGTATCTCTCCGCAAGGACCGGGTTGTGCGTGACCATAATGACGAGCCGGTCCCTGGCTATTTCTTTCAGGATATCCATCACTTGTCTGCTCGTTTCCGTATCCAGCGCCCCGGTCGGCTCATCTGCCATGATTATATCCGGGTTGTTGACGATAGCGCGTGCGATCGCAACGCGCTGCATCTGTCCGCCGGACAGTTGGGCGGGCTTCTTCCTCAACTGGTCTCCCAGACCGACTTTCTCAAGCGCTTCTCTCGCCCGCTGGCGGCGTTCTTTTTTGGGTACGCCCGTGAGCGTCAGCGCGATCTCCACGTTTGACAGCACGGTCTGGTGCGGTATCAGGTTATAGCTCTGGAACACAAAACCGACAGAGTGGTTGCGGTAAGCGTCCCAGTCGCGGTCTTTATATTCCTTGGTCGACCTCCCGTTGATAATAAGATCGCCTGAAGTATAACTGTCGAGGCCGCCGATGATGTTCAGCAGGGTCGTCTTGCCGCAGCCGGACGGCCCGAGTATGCATACGAATTCGCTGTTGCGGAACTGCAGGTCTATCCCTTTCAGTGCTTCTACATCTTCGCCTGCGGTATGGTAAGTTTTGGTGATGTTTTTCAGTTCAAGCATTCTCACTACTCCTTTACTGGATATGGTGCATATTTTGCTGGTCAACACCCGCTATCCGGCAAGCATTGGCACTGTTCGATCTCAGTTCGGCGATCGCTTCCCGGAGGGCTGAAATATCGCTTTCAGTCATCCTGTCCGGCCTTGCCTTTATTATGAGTTTTTGCAGCCGGGCAATATCAGTTCTTATCCTTTTTTTCTCTTCCTTCGGTATCTCTTTTTTGGCCTTGTCAAGCGCGGCCTGGGCTGCAGCCAGGCACCTGTTCCCCTCTGCTTTGAGTTCTATCGTCTGGCGGCGGATACCATCCTGCGCCGCATATCGTTCGGCATCCCGTATCGCCTGTTCTATTTCTGCATCTGACATGCGCTCATTGCCGGTTATGGTGATCGATTGCTCCCTGCCGGTATCGAGGTCCCTTGCGGATACTTTCAGTATGCCGTTCGTATCTATATCAAAGGTAACTTCTATTTGCGGCACTCCTGCCGGAGCACGCTTTATTCCGTCAAGCCTGAATCTTCCGATACTCCTGTTATCCTTCGCCAATGGGCGCTCGCCCTGCAATACATTTATCTCGACACTTCGCTGGTAAGGCGCAACAGTGGTGAAAATATGGGAACAGCGCACCGGGAGCGTAGTGTTGCGTTCCACGAGCCTTGTGGCTACACCACCGAACGTTTCAATGGAAAGGCTCAGCGGCGTGACGTCAAGCAGAAGGATATTGTCTTTCCCGTAAAGCATCAGTGACCCGCCGGAAAGCGTATCGGCCTGTATCGCTGCGCCAAGCGCGACACATTCGTCGGGGTTGATGCTCTTTGATGGAATTATCCCTGTCAGCGCCCTTACTTTTTCCTGTACGGCCGGGATCCTGGTCGAACCGCCGACTAGCAGCACTTTTGAAAGCTCCGACGCGGCAATGCCGGCGTCAGTCAGCGCATTTTGCACCGGAACGGCGGTGCGTTCGACCAGGTCACGCGTCAGTTCATTGAACTTTACGCGGGTAAGGGTATATTCAAAATTGACCGGGCTGCCCCGGT
>DAOSCC010000119.1:0-7367 GCA_035361135.1 Clostridiales bacterium
GGCATCCGTGATTTACATGGTCCCGATGCTGCTGATATTCCTGTATGGCGAAAAATATATCGTCGAAGGCATACAACTGTCAGGGCTGAAGGCATGAAAACGCATATTTCCCGGATACGGAAGGAGATTTGAAATGGATATAAGGACAATAGAAGAAAATATGAACCTGCTGAAGCAAAAAAGGATCAGGAAAGCCATAATAGTGTTTTTCCTGTTTATGCTCATCATGACCTTTTTATCAAAAACACTGAGCAACCTTTCACTCCCGCGGGTGAATGCTGTGAAGCCCTCCGCCGGGTACCTGGTAAGGGAGATAAGGGGCGATGGCGTCATTGAGCCGGTCGAGGCGTACGAGATCTATCCGGATAAAAACGTAAAGGTCAAGGAAATCCTTGTGAAGTCGGGAAGTTATGTGTCTAAAGGCGAGAAAATAGCGGAAACTGATATTACAGAGGCTGAAGAACTGTATGCCAAATCGATGCTGAGATATGAGAATGCGAAACTGGATTATCAGAAGCTGCTGCTCAGCAAAAATGGATTGCCTGAACTGGAAAAAGAGATAGAAAGGATCGAGGGTGAGATCGGGGAGAAACAGGCAGAACTCGAGGATATCAGGCAACTGTACAGTGTAGGCGCACAATCAGCTGACGATGTTTCAGCTGCAGAGAAGTCTTTGAAAAATGCCCGCGATGACCTGGCTCAAAAACGGCAGGAATACGAAAAACGCAGGGAGCAATATGAAATCGATATCCGGAAAGCGCAGAACGAACTTAAAATAATGGAAATGGAACTGGAAGACATGAAGGTGGAAGAGGGTATCTATGCACCTGCCGATGGTATCATAAAAACGGTCAATGATAAAAGGGACGTTGAAAAAGGAGCTCCTGTCTGCGTGCTGGTCGATCCCTCAAAGGGATTCAGGCTCAGGATCCCGGCAAGCAAAACGAAGACCGGTTATTTGAGCATTGGAGAAATGCTTAAAGTTGATATAAGGAACGCGGATATACAGGTTGACGGGACCATTGCCGATATAAGGGACAATGTCACCGATCCTGCGAATAAAAAAGATTTAATAATCGTGATCGAAAGCGACAGCCTGAGCGGCGGGGAGACAGGGTCCGTAAGGTTCGCGAAAAAAAGCGGTGTATATAGTTTATTGGTACCGAATTCCGCCATTCATGAGGATTCGGAAGGGACATACGTGTTTGTGGTCGACGAAAAGCAGGGGTTTTTGGGTAATGAGAACTATGTAAGGAAAGCATATGTCGAAATCGAAGATTATGATGACTCAAAGACAGCAGTAAGTTCCGGTATCACGATCGACAGCCTTGTTATGACCGGAAGCAGCAAGCCGGTCTTTAACGGAGACGTGGTCAGGCTGGCAGTTACCAGATGAAAAATAACGGTCGGGGTGGACATGTGAACAGAAAAACAGCTTTTCTCTACACATTCATATTTCTTTTCTTATTTGTGTCGGCATACGTTTTGTGTGACATTTCATCAAACCAGCATGTGCCGGAATACCTTGCAAACAGCGTAAACCTGTTCAGCATCGCTGTTGCCGAAGATACGGGGCGTTCAGGCACATACATCAGCGAAGCCGAATATGAATCGCTCGACAGCCTGATCGACAAGCTTTCCATGTGCTGCCATGCTTTCAGCCATACCGGGATAACAGCGATGAGAAAGATGCACAATGCAAATATAATATTCACTGATTACAGGTATGCCGGCATGAACGGGATGGAATTTGCTTACGGGAACTACTTCACTGAGGAAAACCAGTCCGGCGGAGACCTGAAAGCCGTGATAGACAGGAAAACGGCATGGGAACTCTTTGGTACGACTAATGATGCAACCGGCCTGACCATCGGAATTTTCGGCAGGGAGTTTGAAATTATCGGAGTAGCTGAGTGTGACGCCGGTCTTATCCAGTATATAAATGATGATGAGATCAATGTTTATATACCCATATCTGTGCTGAAGCTCTCAGGGGAAGATACGAAGATCACGGGCATTTTAGTCAATTTCCCTGACGATGTGTCATCATATGAAGGCAAAGACCGTATTGCCAGGGCCTTGGAGGCAATTGGGAAAAGTTCATACGGATACAGGATAAAAAGTCTGCGGACCACGGCAGTTATGATACGGATGTTCAGTAATTTATTCATATGTATTATTGCAATTATTACTGCTGTAATAATAATCAGGCATTTGTATAACCATTTCGGCGAAAGTATTGAGAAATCCAGGAATGATATGGCTGCTTCCGGATATAAAGCAGCATTTAAAAGGTTTTTTACAGGCCAAAGAATTCTATTGCCTGCGGTTTACCTGGTATTGATCGTGTTCATTTACTTGTCGGTAAGATCCGGGGCAAAGGCATTCCTGGACTTTTATGATAAAGATCCCGGTATTGCTTCGGTATATGAGCATTTCATCGAATGTTTTTCGCAGGGCATGCATGCAGGCAGCGTAGCGCACTGGACTTCTGAAAGGCTGTTTATACTTTCATCATGCTCATTGCTGACAGGCGTATTTGCCGGATTGCCTGTCCTGCTGTCCGGTATGAGTTTCCTGAAAAAGTTTGCAGAAGACAGGCATACACTGCTGATTTACTCCGGAATCGCGTTTTTGTCGATAACTCTGCTTGTGATCGTTTCCTGCACACTTGCCGGTTTGGAACCGTCAGTAAGGATCCCATCGATTTTAGTGATCTGGATTTTATTTACCGTCATACTGGCAGACCGGAAAGGCTCCGTATCATCCACAAATGAATAATGAAACAGTTCCTGATAAACGGATACCGAAATTGTTGCAATATCTGCATAATCCGGGTGGATGAAGGCTGTTTAGAATAAGGAGATCCTGATAATTATACCGGTTTTGATGATGTAATATGAAACCGGCTGTTTTTTTTATGCTATAATGTCTCTGGACTCTACATTCACAAGAAAGGGCTAAACCAGGTAAACCACATGAAACGGACCATATCATGGGCAGCAGTACTATCATGGGCGGCTGTGCTGTTGTGGATGGCATTGATATTCTGGTTTTCGTCGCAGCCGGCGGACCAGTCCAACCAGATGAGCACGGGAATAACGGAAATCATAGCCCGTGCAATTGAGAGGATAATACCCGGCACAGAAGTGATCATAGGCGAACTGAACCACATCGTGCGCAAAAATGCGCACTTCATATCATACCTTGTACTTGGGATATTGAATGCGGCTGCCCTGAGGAACAGCGGAGCAGAGATAAAGAAGGCATTCCTGATATCGTTTGTAATATGCGCTGTATACGCCGTTTCCGATGAGATACACCAGCTTTTTGTTCCAGGCAGGGGATGCCAGTTCACCGATGTGCTTATCGACAGTGCCGGGGCGCTGGTCGGATCAGGGATCGTGTGCGCTGCAGGGGCTATCCGAAGGAAGCGGCAGGCAAGCGAATGACAGGCGGGAAAGCGGAGACAGGCACGAAAAAACTGAAAATGTGAAATCGCCGGGACACGGGAAAATCCGGAGGCGTTGGATTTGTGGGGGGACCGGAAAAGCGCAGGGCAGGACATGCAATGACCATAAACAAATCAACACAGGGGAGGTTATTTTTATGAACATAGGTTTTGGCTTTTATCCCGGGGGAAAGAGAAAAGCGCTGACCATGAGCTACGACGACGGACAGGTGCACGACAGGAAACTTGTTGAGATTTTCAACAGGTACGGCATCAGGGGCACATTCCACCTGAACTCGGGCAGGTTCGACATCGACGGTTTTTTGAAGTCATCTGAAATCAGGGACCTGTTCAAGGGCCATGAGATATCGGCGCATACGCTTAACCACCCGTACCTGACGATATTGCCCGGCGACATGGTGGCAACGGAGGTGCTTGAAGACAGAAAGAACCTTGAGGAACTGGCCGGCTATCCTGTGCGCGGGATGTCATATCCGTACGGGGCATACAGCCAGGAACTTACTGAAATACTTCCTTTTCTCGGCATAGAGTATTGCAGGACCGTAAATTCCCATAACGGCTTCCAGCTGCCGGACAACTTTCTTTCATGGCATCCTACATGCCATCACAAGCAGGGCCTGATGGAAAAAGCCAAAGCATTCAAAAATATAGGCAAGTGGGCCCAAATGCCCCTGCTGTATGTCTGGGGCCACAGTTTTGAATTCGAATGGGATAAAAACTGGGATCTCATTGAAGAGTTCTGCAAAACGGTGTCCGGTGACGATGACGTATGGTATGCGACAAACATCGAGATCGCGGATTATGTCAGGGCAATGAAAAGCCTGAAGTTCAGCGTCGACAGGAAAACCGTGCACAATCCGTCGGCTCTGGACGTATGGATAAGCATAGACGGCGAGCCGTGCAGGATAGAAGCGGGAAAGACAGTGAAGCTTTGATTTGAGACACTTGATCTGGAAGACATTTATAAAAGCAGCCGGCTAATCTGTAAGAACCTGCATTCGGGAATTACACAGCCTTAAACTTTACCTGAAAAAACTTCCGGAAGTTTTAGCTTCCGGAAGTTTTTCGGATAATTCGACTGATGCTTTTAGATCGCCTGATTTAAAAGAGGTATTTGAAACCTGTGACTGATATTGAAGATTTGATTTCTGAGGATTTGGTCCAAACAGTTACCTTTTAACCCGGGCATTTCCTTTGTAGATGCTCCAGACCTGCGCTTCGTCGACAGGCTGGCCATAGTCTTCGGGAACTGTTACGACCAGCGCGCCTGTTGCCCAGCCGAACTGCGGCCATTTTTCCGGCTCCCATCCCTTCAGTATAGCATACAGCAGGCCGCCCACAAATCCGTCGCCGCCGCCTATGCGGTCGTAAACGGGGATCTCCCGCGGTTCTATCACATGCCACTTGTTGTCATACAGCATTATGCAGCCCCACAGATGTGAATTTGCATTCAGCACCTGCCGCAGTGTGGTGGCAAATACCGACACATTGGGGTATATCTTTCCGGCATTTTCGATCATGTGCCTGAAACTGTCTATTTTCTTATCGAGGTCCGACCCGCCTGCCTCCGGGCCTTCGATGCCAAGTGCAAGCTGGAAGTCTTCTTCGTTGCCTATAAGTATATCTGAAAGGGCGGCTATCCGGGAGAAAGTATCCCGAAGCTCTTCTTCACGGCCTGCCCAGAACGAAGCTCTGTAATTGAGGTCGAAGCTCACCTTGGTGCCGTGCTTTTTTGCCGCCTTCGCAAGTTCAAGGCAGAACTGGCTCGTATCGCGGGACAATGCGGCTATCAGGCCGGAAAGATGCAGTATTGCAACGCCTTCTTTCCCAAATATGCGGTCGATGTCGAAATCTTTTGAGTTCAGCGTCCTTCCAACTTCTCCTGCCCGGTCGTTGAGCACGCGCGGACCTCTCATGCCATAACCGCTGTCGGCGATGTTGAACTGGTGCCTGTAACCCCAGGGCCCGCCCTGGGGCACTTCAGGACCTTCAAATTCGATGTTGCGCTTGCGCAGTTCGCTTTTTATGAAAAGGGCTATTTCGCTGTCCTTTACGAATGTGGTCAGCAGCTTGACCCTCATGCCAAGAGACGCTGCAATATTGGCCACGTTTGATTCGGCGCTTGTAGCCTGCATGATGTACAGGTTGCTGGTATGGACCGGCCGACGGTCGAGAGGAGTTATCCTTACGCCCATACTGGTAGGCATCACAAGCGCGTAGGTATAATCGGTTCGTAATTGCATTTTTCAAACCTCCCGGCAAATATTTCACTATGCAGAAGCAAAAATGATTTGTGTGAGTGCATAAATGCAGTGAAAATGTTTTTATCTAGATACATCATTATAGTAATATAGTAACAGGCAGTTTTCAATGAATATGCTGCCTTTGAGCAATATTTACATATTAACAGGCAATAATAGCAAGGATTAACTCCGCCCGTTGATTTATAATGGTAATAGGCAGAAATATGCGCATTTGATGAGATTATCGGGTCGGACCGGTGATGGTCGGACCGGTCGTCACGAGCAAATGGCCGACTGTTATATATAAAATGAAGGCGAGGAGGTAGAACATGGATCTGTTCAGTCTGGAAGGAAGGAAAGCTGCACTGCTTGGAGGCGGTGGAGTTCTTGGCGCCGCCATGGCGAAAGGGCTTGTCGATGCAGGCGCCGACGTGGCAGTTTGTGACCTTGACCTGGAAAAGGCCCAGGCTGTCGTTGATTCAGTCACTTCGGGAAAGTCAGGCGGAATAACCTGCGAAGATAAGCCACGGAGACCTGTGGTAAAAGCATACAGGGTGGACGCCATGGATATCGAAAGCATCAGGGCGACGGCAGCAGCCATTTTCAACGATTTCGGAAGGGTCGACATACTCGTCAATGCGGTGGGCGGTAATATGAAAGGCGCCACCACGTCGGACGAGGTATCCTTTTTCGACCTGGATGCTGAAATGCTCAACAAGGTGGTCAAACTGAACCTTATGGCAGGCGCGGTGCTTCCGTCCCAGGTATTTGGCAGGGAGATGGTCAGGAATAAGAACGGAGGCGTGATAATCAACATATCCTCGATGAACGCATTCAGGCCGTTGACACGCATACCGGGCTACTCGGCTGCAAAGGCGGCAGTGAGCAATTTCACCCAGTGGCTGGCCACCGATCTGGCAAAAAAGTACGGCGATAAGATCAGGGTCAACGCTATTGCGCCGGGCTTCTTCCTGACCGAGCAAAACAGGTTTTTGCTGACGGATCCGGAAACGGGGGAGTTCACGCGGAGAGGGAAGACCATCATCGAGCATACGCCGATGGGCAGGCTGGGCCGGCCGGAGGATCTCATAGGGACGCTCATCTGGCTCTGTTCGGACGCGTCCAGGTTCGTGACCGGCATAGTGGTGCCTGTGGATGGCGGATTCTCGGCATTTTCAGGCGTATGACGCCGTTGTTGCCGGAACAGCGACCTGCCTCGGAGGCCATACCGTTCAAGGCAGTATCAGCCGGCAAGTATTTTCGGATGATTCCGGATGACATAAAGTAAAAATGTTGCAAAAGGAGTGATCGATCCATGGAAAAGCAGGATATAGGAGTTATTGGCCTGGCCGTTATGGGCAAGAACCTTGCAATGAACATAGAGAGCAAGGGCTATTCGGTCTCGGTATACAACAGGTCAAGGGAAAAGACCGACGAAATGATGGATGAAGTGAAGGGCAGAAGGATCCACGGGACTTACAGCCTTGAGGAGTTCGTGAACTCGCTGAAGACTCCGAGGAAGATCATCATAATGGTCAAGGCCGGTCAGCCTGTGGATGATATGATCCAGCAACTGAAGCAGTATATTTCGAAGGGTGACATCATAATCGATGCAGGCAATTCCTTCTTCGGTGATACGATAAGGAGGAGCA
>DAOSCC010000120.1:0-7289 GCA_035361135.1 Clostridiales bacterium
ATCGCCCCCATACACGGTCCTGACGGTATCTCCGAGTATCACGTTGTCCCTTCTTTTGTTGATGTTCAGAACTATGCTTTTTACTTCAGGCACTTCGCAAGTGAGTTTTCGGATCAGCCTGTCAAGACCGGGAACGTTTTCTTTCGTTACCACGAGTATGACCATGATGTCCCCTGTTGAGTAAGAAACCCTGGTCACGATGTGGCGCAGGATCCCATCTCCCGTTTCTTCATCGTAAGCAGGTATTTTCAGTTCCCTGACAGCGTCCATGACCGCGCTTCTCACTTTTTCGCTGCCGTGATGCTGTATCCCGCAGCTTTCGGAATCGATGATGGTATGGCTGCGTCTTGCGTAAAAGCCTGCGATCGATCCGCTGTCGCCAATGCCGACAGGGTACTGGGCCTTGTTCCTGTAATTCATCGGATCCACCATCCCGATGACCTGATTTACACGTATCCCCCTGAACCCGCCTATCCTTTCGAGATTGTCGGTCACGACCCTGTGCTTGAACTTAAGCTGCATGTCATATGTCATATGCTGAAGGCTGCAGCCGCCGCATCTTTTGTATACCGGGCAGAACGGCTCCTGCCGCCCATGGCTTTTGGTTATCCATTCTTCCACCCTTGCCACGGCATAGTTCTTTGCGACCTTTATAATTTTAGCAGTGACTTTTTCCCCTTCTATGGCTCCCTGGACAAATACCACCATGTCGCCAACTTTTCCGACGCCCAGAGCTTCATGCGTCATTCCTGTGATCTCTATTTCGTATATATCATTTTTATTCATAAGATAGCCTCTCCTCAGTCATATGCATATCATATCACAGCAGGAAGTCCAACTACTGCATAATTTTAATTATATTATTGGTACGTAAATGCGGAACTATTTTTTCAAGGCTGGAACAACATTCTGTGCCGTTTTACAGCTTCTGGGCAGTCGTGCCTCCGGTTTTTGGATGCCGATTTTCAGGTTTTAGGCACTCACAATCGGAATCCCTGAATTGCTTGTTGACATAAAGCGTGTAAATCCAACCTTATGTATGCCATTGCTGTAATAACAAAGCCCATCAAACAGAAAATCCATCCCAGAAGTTGAAAAAAAGCACAATAATCTCAGCAATAACCCATAAGAAATTTATCGCACAGCATCTTTGATTTACCGGCTGACAGCTCTCCATTCCGGAGGTTCCTGGACCATTCCTGGAAATTATATCCTGAACCTTTCCAGCAACTCGTTGAGCGCGTCGGTGACTTCGTCGAGTTTTTCCGTCACTGCTTCCATTTCCTTAAGCGTCTTCTGATGCAGTTCCAGTTCAGCATCGAGTTCCTCACCGGATGCGGCCGTCTCGTTTGCCGCTTTCTCAATCGTACTTATCGTCCCGGCCAGTTCCGCCGTACTTTCCTGTCCGGAGCTTATTGCATTGGCCGTAGCCTTGAGGGTCTCAACTATCTGGCGTATCACGCCCGTCATCTCAAGGATGCTGTTCCTTGCATGGTTTATCTTGCCGACGCCTACATCCACGCTCGCCGCTCCGTCGCCTATTCGCCCGACCGCGTATTGGATCCTTTCCTGTATCTCGCTTATCAGGTGCCTTATTTCCTTTGCGGCGGCATTGCTCCTCTCCGAAAGTTTGCGTATCTCTTCCGCCAGCACGGTAAATCCTTTGCCCTGCTGTCCTGCCCTTGCCGCCTCGATTGCGGCATTCAACGCCAGCAGGTTGGTCTTTGAGGCTATTTCCGTTATGGTATCAGTTATATTACCGATCTTTCCCGAGGAATCTTCGAGTTCATTTATTGAAGCTGCTATCTGCTTCACGGCGTCGGTCACGTTGCGGATCACTTCTTCCGCTTCCTGTACGGATCTCTCCCCGTTCGCGGCTATCTCGATGGCTTTAATGCCGTCCTCCACGGCTTTCCCTGCGGTCGCGGCGATTATATCGGTGTCGTCTGCCGCCGCTGCTGTTTCGGTCCCGGAAGTTTTTATCACGGCCATCAGGCCATCCATTATGCTCCTGAAACCTTTCGATACCTTGCCGGTGTTCTCCCTGCTGTGCGAGAACAACTCAACGAGGCTGTTCCTGAGCTTTCCGATGCTGGTCGAGGTAGTCCTGACCTGTTCGAGCATCTTTTGCTGTCCGTCCAGGACTACATTGACCTTTTCACCCAACTCGCCCAGCTCGTCGCGTCTCCTGTCCCTGACCCTGCCCGAAAGGTCGCCCTTGCTGGCTTTGTCCAGCAGGTTCGTCATGTTCCGTATCGGCCCGAGTATATTGCCCGAAAGCCATAAAGCCGCAAACATGCCGATAAACAGTGATATGAAGGAAATAACCGCAAGCGTAATCAGCAGGTTGTTTTTAAGTTCCTGTGAGCGTTCCAGGTCGTCTGCAAGGTAAGACTTGTATGAAGTTTCAAGTTTGCTAAGCAATTCTATCTGTCGGTCATACAAATCGGATGCACCGGCAAAACTCTCGGAAAGGCCGTTATCCTCAAGACCCTTTTTAGCCTCCAGCAGCGATCCGATCGCCTCTTCCATCCGGCTGCACTGTGCCGCTGCTTCCGCAGCAAGTGCGGCATGCTCGGAATTAAGTTCAGATCCCAGTTTTTCCAGTTCAGCAGCTGCGCTTTTTATTGCATTCAAGGCCGATTCCGTTTCCGGACTGCCGGCAACCGCCAGCCCGGCCTGTGCCCTGCCATATGCTTCTGCCGTCAGCGTCAGCGCCGCATTGACGGATGACAGCCTCTGCAATGCTTCCTGGAGGCCTGCAGCCGACAAGCCGCTGACAATGTTCCTGATATCCGTTCCGCTGGCCAGCACGGCATCCAGGTATGTCCTTACACTATCAGCAAGCACCTGGTCGTAAACCGCAGGAGATATGCCGGAAGGAGAAGATGACCCAGGCTGCGTTCCCGTCGGTCCGGCTGCAGGCAGTTCCACTGAGACCGGTGCAGCAGACGTATCAGCCGGCTGTGTTCCGCCCGCACTGTACGCAGTTCCTGCGGAACTCCGGCCAGTGTAACCGGCAGGCTGCTGTGCCTTCAGCACCTCCAGCTCCGTCTTCAGCCTGCTTATCTCCTCTAGCAAAGCATCAATGTTCGTCTCAAGTTCGTTTATCCTTATCTGCTGCTTATCTTTCAGAAGCAGCAGACTCCCGTTGGCTTCCGCCGCTGACTTGTACTCCTGCAGTACCTTTTCGGCTGCCGGCAGCAGTTCATCCAGCGCTGCAATCTGCTCCGCAGACAGAGAACCAATACCTGCCGCATCCTTCGAAAGTTTTGCAGCGGCAGCATCGATCTGTTTAAGTATTACGCTTTTCAGTTCTGTTTCCTTTTGAATCAGCGAATCATACTGTAAGGAGAAATCAGCCAGAAGAGCGTTATATTCTGTTGGATCCGACTTTTCGATCCCTTTGGAGATATCTGTTTTGCACAACTGGGCAAACTGGTCCGCCAGGTTCTTCAGATTTTCAAGCTCTGCCCGTTCGCTGTCCTCGGACTGTGAAGCCAGCCTGTCGACAGCTTCCCTGATTTTGCTGTTTTCAGCCTCGACAGCGTCTGCCGGCAAGGCATCCCTGCCGACCACAGCACTGGACAAAGCCTGGTACTGTTTGTGTACCATACCGCTGATCTCACGGACGCTTATGATGCGACTGTTGTTGCTGTCAGCACTTGCGGCGATCTCCGACACCATCATGTTGTAACCGCCGAGTGTAACTGCAAGCGTTGCTGCTGAGCATATCAATATCGTCGCTGCAAAAGCAAGGATCAGTTTCGCCCTGATTTTTATCATCATTCCATCTCCGCTACCCTGAAGATCAGCCGCCAATAGTTCAAATGCGGGACATTCCTCAACTATAAAGGAATACCCTCCACTGAGGAGTGTCCCCATACCTCTTTCTCACCATTACGCTTACCATTATTTATTCGATAAAGTCTGACAAATTCCTCCTTAATTGTGTCCCGACTTGCGTTCCGGCAAAAAATTTGACATTGTTGCCGATTTCAGATATTAATAATTGTTGTGATATATTATCCGAAAAAAAGAGGATTATTTATTGCGGTGTAGAATTTATATATTGCCTTTTTTTCGGACATCACTGTACAAAAGACAAGAATACGGCTGTTTGGGCATTGTTGCAGGATGGTTCGATATGAAAAAGGGAAAGGCTAAAAGAGCGCAGAAAAAATATCTTTCAATAGTTCTTGTCCCTCATTCGTCAAGTCGTGTAAAAGTATTGAGATTTAATTTATTTTACGCCAAGTTGGTCACATTCTTCGTGGTACTTATCGCTGTTTTCGTGTTCGGCGGCTTGTACATATCTAAACTGCTTGATGAAAATAATATGCTCAAGCAAAATGTCAGCAACCTTTACAGCACGACTGCGGAGCAGAGCACGCTCCTTCAGAAAAAATCGGAAGAGATCGAATCGCTGAAAAGAGAAAGCGAAGCGTTCAGGGAAGTCGTAAACGACAGGATAGAAGAATTCACCGAGAAGTTCAACCAACTGACCGATGAATACCTGGAAGAGCAGAGCGCCAGGGTAAGCCGTTCCGGCGAAAGGACTGAAACGGCTTTCGCCTCCGACATGCGGGAACTGAAAACTTCCCTGGACAAACTGATCCAGTTATACAGCAGATCCAAACGGCCGGACGCTGATATTGAAGCCGTAGAAGAAAAGATAAACGCATTTATGGAAGTGATCCCTACATTATGGCCGACCGAAGGCAGGATCACCGATCAGTTCGGCTACAGGAAGGATCCTTTCACACGCAGGAAATCATATCACAGCGGACTTGATATAGCCGCCGATGTAGGTACATCCATAAAGGCTGCCGCAAGCGGAAAGGTTATCTATGCCGATTACACATACGCCACGGGACGCACGGTCAAGATCGATCACGGCAATGGCTTCGTCACAGTATACGGCCACTGTTCAAAAATCCTCGCAGAACCCGGCCAGCAAGTGAAAAAAGGCGAAGTTATAGCAAAAGTGGGAAGTACAGGCCGCAGTACAGGTCCTCACTGCCACTTTGAGATCCATTTGTTCGGAACAGCCATCGATCCTCTGGAGTATCTGGAGAAGAAATAAAGACAGCGGAAAACGGCATTGCCAGCTCCGGAATCGGCAATGCCGTCAGGAGGTCGATCAAAGAAAATCAGGGGAGGTAATCCATGTTGAAAAGGAAAGCAAGTTTCCGTGAAGGAGTAGACACGCTTGTCGGCAGCAACTCGGTATTCAAGGGGAATATCGAGTCCGAAGGCACTGTGAGGGTGGACGGAAAAGTGATCGGCGATATCAAGGTCGAAGGTGATGTGTATATCGGCAACGGCGCTGCAGTTGAGGGAAATGTGGATGCCGGCAACGTATATCTTGCAGGAATGATAAAAGGAAACATCGTGGCCAAGGGACTTCTCAAGATACTTTCCACAGCCAAACTGTATGGCGACATCAAAATCAACAGCTTCGTTGCTGACGAGGGCGCTTTGTTCCAGGGTAAATGCGAGATGATCGACGGGACAGAATCCGAGAAACCACCCGAAAAACACAGAAGGAACTATAAAAAGAGCACCGTGCTTGAGGATATCTACGAAGACAGCCACAGCGCCGGGACCGACGCATGACGGCAGCCCGGATCATGATGCGTCCTAAAGCGCAATAAAGCCGTCTATGTACAGTTCTGCGAACAGCAGAACGGCGCCCATGATAAGCAATGCGATCAAGAGGCGGAGCAACAGGCGGATCCTGTTGATGTTCCGCCTTTTTATATACCACCATCTGCGGTAGAGGTTACTGTTCCTGATCACGCCGGCACCTCCGCTGCACCTTTTCCCCAACTGTCCGGATGCAGCACTGTTTTACGATCATAATATGCCGTTTGCATCATTTTGGTTACAGGTACCGCAGTCCATATTTTTGAGTATCTCTACCGACATACAGCGTTTGAAAGTGATTTCAGTCCGGACGCAGAGATCAAGTTTATTTTATAAAAGACAGAATAAAATAAGTATGGCGCAGGCGATCGGCGATCGGAACCGAATTTTACACCCAATCTCCTGATGTGTTATAATGTAGTTTGGCATTTTTGCTGTTGGAACTGTCAGTACGGCAAAACAGTCTAATCAACCTGAATAGCACGTATTAGCTGTTTGTTCTGATAGGAGGATAAGATGAAATTCGAGAAGAAACCTTCCGCAGGCGGAGCGGAAAAAAAACATAATAAACCGAAAAAAGCTGACAAACCGAATAGAAAGAAAAATTCTTCATTCATAAAAAAGTTCGCATTGACTTTGATCGCCTGCATCCTTCTGTTCATTTTTGCGATAGGGTGCGCGCTGACCGGCCTGGTAGGCGGGGCCGTCTATGCATATATCGAGACGGCAGAACCCATATCCGACGAACAGCTGATCGCCAAGGCGTCAAGCAGGACCACCCTGATCTATGACGCAAAAGGCAACATCATACATAAACTCACAGGCAAAGACAATATGGACAGCGAACCTGTCACCGACAAAGAGGTGCCCCAGTACCTCAAAGACGCCATCATTTCTATCGAGGACGAGCGTTTCTTCCAGCACCCGGGCGTCGATATCCAGGGTATCATTAACGCGGGCCTGGGATTCGTCAAGAGTATCATCACCGGCAACGATGAGGGGCTCAGGGGCGGCAGCACCATAACGCAGCAGGTGGTAAAGAACATAACGGGCAATACGACGCGTTCAATCAAGAGGAAAGTGCAGGAAGCATACGCGGCGATACTCCTTGAGCGGAAACTCGAGAAGTGGCAGATACTCGAACTTTATATGAACCTCGGGTACTGGGGCAACAGTTGTACCGGCGTCCAGTCGGCTTCCAAGAAATACTTCGGGAAGCCTGTAAGCGAGTTGTCACTGGCCCAGTGCGCGCTGCTTGCCGGTATAACCAAAAACCCGGCCAAATATAATCCTTTTACCGAAAAAGGCCGCGAGTACGCCAAGGAACGCCAGGAAATAATACTCGGGAAGATGCTCGAACTGGGGAAAATATCCCAGGAGGAGTATGACCAGGCTATCAAAGAAGACCTGCGGTACGCCCTGAATACTGGTTCACAGAAAACCGCGAATGTCCAGAGCTATTTCGTCGACCAGGTCATAGTGGATGTCCGCAACGCGCTGATGGAGGAAATGAACATATCGTCGACCATGGCTAATTACATGATATATGGCGGCGGACTCGAAATATATACAACGATGGATCCCAAGATCCAGGCGGATATGGACTCGGTGTTCATGGACGACACATACTTCCCGCTGGT
>DAOSCC010000121.1:0-7284 GCA_035361135.1 Clostridiales bacterium
GTGGTCCAGGATGTCCCCGGATCCATGGCCGGACAGGTTGAAATATGCGTGGTTAGTGAGGTTCACCACAGTATCCTTGTCCGAGACCGCAAAATAATCGATCCTTAAGCTGTTGTCCCCTGTAAGAGTGTAAGTGACCTTTACATCGAGGTTCCCGGGATAATTCTCTTCACCGTCCGGGCTGAGATACGAAAGCCGGAGAGCCGGGGCATCTTCGCTGTCGATCGGCTCAGCCTGCCACACCACCTTGTCGAACCCGCGGTACCCGCCGTGCAGATGGTTCCTGCCGTCGTTTTTCGCCAGATGGTATGTCACGCCGTTCAGTTCGAATTCCGCATTTTCGATCCTGTTCCCGTGCCTGCCGATGATCGCCCCGAAATACTGGCCCAGTTTCAGGTACTGCTCCAGGTTGTCATAGCCGAGGTTCACGTCGTCTATATGCCCGTCCCTGTCAGGCACATCGATGCTTACGATGATCCCTCCGTAGTTGATGATGCCGACGGACATGTTATTCCTGTTGCTCAGCCTGTACAGATATATCTCCGTACCGTCCGGCATCTTCCCAAAAAGGCTTTTTTCAATACCCATAGAAATACCTCCGTTCAGAAATGTGTGCCGCACTGTGCAAGTATTCTGAAAAACACCCGCAACAAGTATTTTACCATATATTATTGTCTATACCAAACTTTATCGTACTCCGTTCATGTGCAATTTAACAGGTTTTGTCCATTGCTATGAAATCTATCATATACCATAATGCTGTATTGAAGACATAATGTCTCCTGTTATTGGAGCCATTCAATAAAAACTGCAGAAAATTCGGACAAAATTGAAAATTTGAACACAGCGGCCGGCAAACTGACCAACGCCGCTGCGGCATAAAAGTTGCTGACGCTATACAACAAAGAAAAAACGCTGACATCGATTTATGCCAGCAGAATATACGCGAACTATGGGCAACATCATCCTGCACAGGACTCGGTAAACACGGGTTCTTACTGCTCACTTCTTAATGTTCTTTATCGCTTTTTCGGCAAAGCTGTTGTCGACCAGTTCCTCGTACGGAGCCTCCTTCTCAAGCTCGCCGGCAGTCTTCATTACTTCCTGCAGCAGATCCAGCGACTCTTTCTTCATTATCGGGTCAGTACACCAGGTGTCCTGTTCCTTGTAACGCTTTACAACGGTGACGAGAAGGTCAATATCGGAATCTGGGAATGAATCCTTGAGGGCTTCAGCCACCTCTTCCGGAGTATGGGTATCCACCCATACCTGTCCCCTGTAAATGGCATTGGTAAATTTCTGTATTGTCTCAGGATTCTTCTCTATATAGCTTTTCTTCGCATAATAGGCGGTATACGGGATCTCGCCGCTGTCCCTGCCTATGGAAGCAACTATGTATCCCCTGCCTTCCCTTTCCAGGGTCGAGGCCACCGGCTCAAACAGCGCGACATAGTCCCCCATACCCCCGGTGAATGCGCCGGCCATCAGCGCGAACTGGGTGCTGGTATCGAGTTCCACATCCACGCCGGGCATCACGCCATGCTTCTTGAGCACGTACTCCAGCGTCATTTCAGGCACGCCGCCTTTTCTGCCGGCAATGATCAGCTTGCCTTTCACATTGGTCCATTTGAAATCCGGCTCAGGTTTCCTTCCCACAAGGAACGATCCATCCCTCTTCGTCAGCTGCGCGAATACGACCGCATGATCCTCCTTCCCTTCGTTATACACATAGATCGCGGCCTCCGGGCCTGAAAACCCGATGTCTGCCTGGTTTGAAAGCACCGCTGTCATAACCTTGTCCGCGCCCTGCCCGTTGATCAGTTCGATGGAAAGGCCTTCTTCCTCGAAGAAACCAAGATTGAGAGCGACATACTGGGGTGCGTAGAAAATCGAGTGCGTGACTTCATTGAGCCTTATCCTGACAAGGTCTTTCTCACCGCATGCTGTAAAGCTCAGTATAAGACTTATCACAAGTATGGCGGCTAATAAAACTCGTATGATTTTCATTGATCTCCCTCCTTCCGTCCAGAATCTTCCTGCATCCTGTTTATATGCAAATCATCACAGGGACGTGTGTTTCCCGCTTCTGACCAGTGATTTCTCGATATACACGACGCCCTGGTACATAAGGGCGGCCGCTGCCGAAAGGATCAGCACGCTGGTCATGACAAGGTCCAGTTGGAAGACCTGCCCTCCGTACACGATCAGGTACCCGAGCCCGGCTTTCGAAACGAGGAACTCTCCTACGATGACACCGACCCACGAAAGCCCTACATTAACTTTAAGCGCATTGATTATGACCGGATACGACGACGGCAGCACCACTTTCGTCAGCACCTGCAGCCTGTTCGCACCGAAAGTCCTGACCAGCTTTATCTTCTCTCCGTCCACCGACACGAAGCCATTGAGCACTTCCAGTATCGTCACGACAAGAGATATGGTAAGCGCTATTGCTATGATGGAGGACGGCCCCGCACCGATCCATACGATAAAGATCGGACCCAGCGCGATTTTGGGAAGACTGTTGAGGACGACAAGATACGGTTCAAGCACCCTGGATAAAAGCTCGGACCACCAGAGTATCACGGCTATCAGCGTGCCCGCCGTCGTTCCGAGCATGAACCCGATCACTGTCTCAAGGCATGTTATCCCGGTATGGTAGAACAGTTTGCCCTCATGGTACAGTTTGGCGACGGTATCCGCGATCCGTGACGGCTGGCTCGTGATGAACGGATCGATCAGTTTCAGGCGCGCCAGCAGTTCCCACAGGGCAAAGAAGGCAACCAGCAGGAACAGGCGCAGTACAAGGATAAGTGTCTTCCTCATCCTGACCTTTTTCAGATATTCCATATGTTCTTTTGAAATGCCGTTGCTGTTCATACCGATCAACTCCCTGGTACGACATGGATGCCGGAAACCGGACCGCTAAACGCGGATGTCCAGGTCCTTCCATATGTTGTTGAAGTAATGCCTGAATTCAGGAGCCTCCCTGCGGCTCATGGGTGTTTTTCTGTCGCACGTCAGCCGGACATGGTAAATCTTTTTTATCGTGCCCGGTCTTTTAGTGAGCACCACCACGCGGTCCGCCATGCTGATGCTCTCTGCGATATCATGGGTGACAAGTATCGCAGTCTTGTTTTCCCGTTTTATGATAGAGTAGATATCTTCAGCCACTGCCAGCCTGGTCTGGTAATCAAGGGCGGAAAATGCCTCGTCGAGCAGCAGTATCTGCGGGTTTACGGCCAATGTCCTTATAAGCGCCGCCCTCTGCCGCATACCTCCGGAGAGCTGGTTCGGGTATTTATCCTTGAATTCGGAAAGGCCATAAGTCTCAAGAAGCTTCAGCACATACTCCTTTGTACGGCTGTTCAGCGTACGGGTGATCTCAAGTCCCAGTATGACGTTCTCATAAATGGTCCGCCATTCAAAGAGATAGTCCTTCTGGAGCATATAGCCCACCTGGTTGTCAGGTCCGGTCACAGGCCGGCCTCCAATGACGACTGATCCCTCCGTCGGCTTCAGAAGTCCGGCAAGAAGAGACAGGAGCGTCGATTTGCCGCACCCGCTCGGGCCGACTATGCTGATGAATTCGCCTTCTTCGACTTCCAGGTTTATGTCCCTTAGCGCCGCGATCTCACCATTCAGCGAGTGATATTTCATTCCGAGATTATGTACTTCCACTATCGCTCCCAAAGTACCATCCTCCGAATCGAGTGCTGCAGGCTGCCATGCCCGTATCTGCCGCATCGTATCCGGCTATCCGAAGGGCAGGAATTTTATGTACATTACAGTATATAAATCTTTTGCTGAAACAGTGAATGAAAATTGGCCCGCCATCAACGGGAAGGCTCATTCGACAGCCGGAGACGCATCATGCGACGCAGGCTCACAGACAGGAACGCCGGCCGGAAAAAAGCATAAAGGAGAAAGACAAGCCGGTAGAAGACAGCAGCAATAGTCGCAAATGACTGAAAAAGGCTGCCTTAACCGGCAGCCCTTCACTCATGGTATGGATCATCAACAATGCTGATCATAAGCCGAACTGCTTCCTGAAATACCGTATGAAGCAATTCCAGTCATATCTGCTCAGGAAATGGGTGCCGCTGCGCAGGTGGTACGCTACGTTCCCTCCATGCAGTACATCTCCCGGCTTCGGATAATCGGATCCGTTCACTGGGCCATTGGCTGCAGCCTGCGCATATTCGCTTCCGTAACCGACACCTTTCGCTCCCAGCATCTCATACACCCTGCCTGCAGCAATACAGCCCAGATATTCCGACTCGGGATCTGCCCACTCGTCCCGCGAAGCGCTGGCAACATACAGCGGTCTCGGAGCGATCAGCGAAAGCAGGTAATGCTGGTCGAAAGGCATATTATCTTCATTATCGGCATATTTGCGGTAATTATCACAGAACCAGTACCCGAAAGCCCCTGTTATATTGCTTACGCGCTCGCCTTTTTTACCGCGGGTTATCGCTGCGCCGGAACATCCCGAATCATTTGATACGCATCCTGCAAACCTTTCATCCTGCGCGGCACACCACAAAACCGTTTTTCCAAGCCTCGAATGTCCCACCGGGATTACTTTGCCCGTATCAATATCATTCCTGGACTGCAGATGATCCATCACCCTCGACGCAGCCCAGGCCCACATGGAAATCTTCCCCCAACTGTGGGGCTCGCGACGCCCGTTTCCGTACATCGAAGCAATGCCTGCCGAGAACCCGTCGTCAGTATCCGGCACAACATCGGCATAACAGAACGATGCCGCTGCAAAGCCTTCGTCCAGGATCTCTTCGACCGGGAAGAGCATATCCGGTATGTTCGGGCTGAATGAAATGAGCAGGAAAACAGGTGCACGGGCCACATTTTTAGGAACGGCCAGATTGAACGGGAATGAAAACTCACCGCCCGGCGTGTCAAAACTCAGCCTGATCGTGTAATGCGCGGCTTTCCCTCCAAAAGCTTCATCATAGCTTCCCAGGATATCAGCATGAACTTCCTGCGGAGGAGGCGGTGAAAATCCATATATCTCACGGCCAAGCAGCTCGAGGATCTCTTTGCGGCGTACCCGCCAAAGTTCCGGGCTGTCCGCATACCGTCCGTCATTCATGCGTAAAACATCGGGGATATTGCGGCTTTTCAGATCATCCAGGACCATTTGGTTCCCTCCATCCGGATATGTCATTCTGTTATAATTATAACGCATAAATGAAAGAAAAGGCACTCAAAAGCCTCGTTGAAACATTTAAATCCGGATTTTCACGGGATTATCCATTCCCTGGCCAATATTTCAGCGATTTGCAATATATTGCAGGTTTTTTTGATAGTGTGGTAAAATGTACTAAATGGCGAACAGTGATGATATCCAGGAGGCATATATGTATTTCAGGACCCTGGAAGATTTCAGGAATTATATAGAAGGTTCAGATTTTAAATCTTCCGAGCAGCTTATGATCATGGCCGGAGACAGATCGTCCGGCCAGATACCTGAAATGATTGAATTGCTCAACAAGCGGAACATCAGCTTTTTTGGCGCCATCTTCCCGGAAATCATCATTGGCAGCAAGACCAGAAGGGAAGGGTTTGTAGTCGAAAAATTAAGGCCGATATATTCCTCCCTCGTTTTCCCCTTCATGATGAAGTTTTCACAGGACAGGAACAAACTGCAGGGCGCTACGGCCATCGTTTTTGTGGACGGCCTGTCCGGCAGGATGAAAGATCTGACCGACACCATCTGCGAAAAGTTGGGAAGTACCGTCACTTATGTCGGCGGCGGCGCCGGATTCAAGGATATGAAACACAGGCCGTGCATATTCAACAGCACGGGCATCTATAAGGATGCGCTCTATGTATGCATCGTCAAAAACAGCACCGCCCTCGCCGTTGAGCACGGATGGAAAATACTGAGAGGCCCGTTCTATGTCAACAGGTCATACGACAACGTGCTGTCCGGCCTGGACAACTGCAGCGCATTCGACATTTACCGGCATGTGATCGAAGAAGAGGAGAACCTTACACTTTTCAGGGAGGACTTCTTCATATATGCCAAGGACCATCCGTTCGGTATCCTGGATGAAGACGGCAAGGTCATCGTAAGGGATCCGGTGGCTGTCAATGACGACGACGAGATCATATGCGTAGCCGGGATCCCCGAAGGCTCGGACCTGTATATCCTGCACGGCGATGTAGACACACTGCTCGAATCCTCGCTGCAGATAACCAGGGTACAGGGGAGCATTAGCGCCCGGCCTAAACGGTATCTGCCGCTGGTGTTTGACTGCCTGTCAAGGGCAATGTTCCTGGGAAAGCTCATCTCCGAAGAGCTTGACAACATCCAGGCGAATCTCAGCTATGGCGTCGAAGGCGCCCTTTCCATCGGAGAGATCGCATGCAGGAAAAACGGAGAACTGGTCATTCACAACAAGTCCACCGTTCTTGCCCTGATGGAACTGTAACAGGATACAATTTGGAAAATGTGATAAAATAAGCTTTGATTCCCGAATACATGCGTAAAGGATGATCTGTATCAGAGCTTTCATCGGTATAGACTTTAGTGACGAATGCAGGAAATACATATTCGATCTGCAGCAAAGGCTCAAGAAATATGCCGTCAGGGGCAGATGGAAGCACATCGGCAACTTTCACCTTACCCTCAAGTTCCTTGACGAGATCAGCGCGGAACAGAAAAAGCAGATAGACATGTCCATGAAGCAGCTTTGCGGCGCTTTTAAGCCTTTCAGCCTTGAAATCTCAGAAACCGGGATATTCAAAGGCAATGATGCCATACGCGTCCTTTGGCTGGGTATCGGGGGCGACCTCGGGACGCTGCACCGACTGGCCGGCAGTATCGACAGTTCGGTGTCCGCACTTGGTTTCCCGCCTGAAAAAAGGCGCTACAAACCGCACATTACCATCGGCCAGGATATAGTATTCGAGTGTCCGTTTGAAAATATAGCGGACTCGATCGGCAGGATATCATACGGCCCGATTAAAGTGGAAAAAATATGCCTGTTCAAAAGTGAACAGGTGCAGAACAAGCGTGTCTATACGATAGTATCGGAATACGGCCTGAAAGGCAATTAGATATAAAAAAACCGGCTTTGTATCCAAAAGCCGGCACTTAATTTTGCTGATCCGCCTCATTATCAGCCCCCCTGGGATCTCACCCTTTGACATCCCTGCCTTCTGCTGCTGTCTGCGGCTCCATGTTCACATCCACTAAGCCGAAGTATTCCTCAAGAGTAAGGCCTTTTTCCATTATGTCGGTCGCCGCATCCTTGC
>DAOSCC010000122.1:0-7267 GCA_035361135.1 Clostridiales bacterium
TGCCTGCCGGGCAATATAATGCGGATCGAAGGACACAGCAAATAATTATCTGAACGGGACCGCGTCGGCGGTTGAGATAGAGAATAAGACGGGGCTTCCCTCGTTGGCAGGGAGGACGACATTCGTACTGTAAGGCAGTATCTGCAGGATGTGTTTTACTGCAGAAGGAAGTGCCGTTTTACTTTCCGAAGCCGCGGACGGGTATCCTGTCATACTACCACCAAATATTAAGTGAAAGGAGTAATATAATGAAGACGAAGCTAATTTCACTAATGCTGGTATTGGTTCTGATGGTCTGCATCGCGACGGTACCTTCCATGGCAGATACGAGCGAAAACAGCACTTTCGCGTACCTGATGTATGCTGATGCCAGTTGGACGAACCAGTACTGGGGCACAGACGACAGCAGTGTCAAGGCGGCTAAAGCAGACATCACCGGACCGGGTGAATACACGGTCGGCCTTGATTTTACAGGAACGGAAGCGGGCGTGGCAAGCGGTATAGCGTTTACAGCACTCGGCATCCAGAATGGTGAACTTGCGTTCCCCTACTATACGATCGAACTTACGTCAATTAAGATCAACGGAGAAGATATCGAATTCACAAAAGGCTATACAAGCTCGGACGACGGAATAACGACCCGCATGAATATTTACAACGAATGGGTATCGGAACTTCCATACGACGCAAGGAGCTTTGACAACAACATTTCCGATGCTTCGGCTGTTATCGTATCCAAGGATGCGTTTGCTTCAGTCAGGACCATCGAGGTATCCTTTAAACTGCATGCGCCTCAGGATGTCGCATACCTTATGTATGCCGATTCGACCTGGACGTACCAGTACTGGGGCGACCCGGTAGATACAGGCGTAGTTGCGAAAGATGCGACGATCACCGGATCCGGTACATATACCGTAAGTCTCGATTTCACGCAGACAGCGGACAAAAAGGCATCCGGCCTTGCTTTCACCGCACTCGGGATAAAAACCGGTGAAAGATCTTTCCCGGGCTACTTCATAAAGATCAAAGACATCAAGGTCAATGGCAAGTCAATAAGCCTCAAAAAGGGATATACAAGTTCTGACGATAAAATTGTTACCCGTATGAACATATATAACGAATGGGTAGCCAATCTTCCCGATGATGCAAGGTCCTACGACGGCAAAGTTGACGATGCCAACTGGATAATCGTCGACAAAGATGCATTCGCTTCCGTTGAAACGGTCGAGGTAACTTTTGATTTTGTACAGCCGTCTGCTGAAGCATACATCATGTATGCCGATACAGCATGGAAAAGTACATACTTCAATGATGGCACTGAAACTGCAATCATTCCGACCAATGCAAAAGTGACAGACCCCGGACATTACAAGGTAGCTCTTGATTTCAGAAGCACGGAAGACAAAGCGGCATCCGGCCTTGCATTTACTGCAGTCGGAATAAAGGACGCTGAAATCTCGCATCCCGGCTGGTTCATAAAGATCGAGTCGATCAAGGTCAACGGCAGGGAGATCGAGTTCACAAAAGGCTATACAAGTTCGGACAACGGCAAAGAAACCCGCATGAACATTTATAACGAATGGGAAACCGCGCTTCCGGACAATGCACGTTCCTACGACAAGAAACTGGACGATGCAAGCTGGAAAATAGTCGACCCGGCAGCCTTTGCCAATGTGGAGACCCTTGAGATCGAGTTCGCATTCATCCGCGGTGAAAGACCGAAGAAGGAAAAAGATGCGGATATCGACATAGATGCCGCACTGGCAGCGGATTATAACGCTTACTTCGGCATCCAGACAGAGTCATACATTTTCCGTAACGCCTGGAATGAGAAGAATTACGGAAAAGAGACAGACTACTTCACACACCTGACCGGCTGGGACAGTGACAACAACGCTGTCGACTATGGCGGAACACTGAAGGACGCTGCTGTCACAGGCAACGGTACGTATACGGTAGGCGTCGATCTCGGCCCCATGGGTCTGGGTTCTGACCAGACGATCCGTATGCTCTATGTGTCCACCGATATACCCAGTGTTCTTGTTGATAAAGGATATGTAACGATCAGTGACGTTAAGACGTCGATAGACGGCGGAAAAGCCCAGACAGCATTCACGGTCAATACCGACGGCGATTATGTCCAGATCGATATACTCAATGAATACACTTCGACCGGAACGGAAGCCATTTCATACAAGATGCCGACAAAGAGCGTCACTATCACATTTACGGTTTCCGGCCTGAGCAAGGATGCCGGATCAGCCGGCGCTTCAGCTTCCGGTCTTCCGAAGGCAGGCGGAGTGCCGGGCGAACTCATGTATGTACTGGGCTGTGCAGTAACATCACTTGGAATATACATGAAGGCAAGGAAGAAGAAAGTCTGACGCCGAAAGGGAGGGTGCGGTCCCCGAACAGGGGCCGCACCTGCGGATCCCTTATGCAAGCCGCCTTTACGATATATGATCCAGGCTTTATCGTTTAAGGAGAATAAATGATATGAATAACACGGCGATACAACCGAACGAACTTAATACCGCAAAAGAGGTCAAGACTTTAAAACCGTCGACGATACTGCATGGCATCCTTCGCATAAGTTCACTGATTTTATGCCTGTGCATGTTTTTTCCCGGGCTCAACCCGGCACGCATTTCGAATCTGATAAACAAAAATATTTCATTGTTCACGACGGGGTTTTCGTTTTCAAACCTTACCACAAGGTTCAACGCCATGTTCAGGCAGGGCGCGGTCAATAAATCGACGTTCGTATTGTTGAGCGCCGCATCGGTTGTCATAATTGTCGGTGCGATCCTTTGCGGGATCGGAGGATGTATGTCGCTTGGCAACAACCGCATGAGGTCGCGCGGGATCTGGTTCCCCCTGGCAGGAGCCGTCCTGGTATCAGCCGGTCTGTGCGGTATATATAAGTCTTACCTGGAACTCCAGGCATCCAGGGGCGCGCGGCGGGCACAGGTAGTGTTTCCTTCTGTTTTCTATATCTATGCAGGCCTTGCGGCCGTTTTGCTCCTGGTCAGCCTTATAATACTCGTGTCCGAGCGGCGGCTCGAGAAGGAAGAAAAAATGGAGATGCCCGAGAAATATACCCTCTTCCTCATGCTGCTGCCTATAATAATCCTGGCGTTCGTCTTTTTATACCTGCCCCTGTACGGATGGCGCTATTCATTCTTCGACTACGAGGCAGGGGGTACATTGAGCCGCGAGAATTTCGTGGGGTTCAAATGGTTTACGATACTGTTCCGGAATCAGGCGACGGTCAACGATATATTGAGAGTCCTGCGCAATACCCTGGCGATGAGCGGGCTTGGCATACTGACAAGCTGGGTGCCTATGGCATTTGCGATCTTCCTCAATGAAATCAGGAGCAACCGCTTCAAACGCGTAGTCCAGACAGTGACAACCATTCCGAATTTTATTAGTTGGGTGCTGGTATATGCGATCGCGCTCGCTATTTTCAGTACGGAAGGCTTTTTGAATTCATTCCTGGAGCTTTTTAACGCCAACCGGAATATCAACTGGCTGATGAGTTCGGAGCATACATGGCTCAAAATGCTCCTGTGGGGCATCTGGAAAAGCCTTGGATGGAGCGCCATCGTTTATATCGCTGCAATAGCAGGTATAGACCAGGAATTGTATGAAGCGGCAAAAATCGACGGCGCCGGCCGATTCCAGAGGATCTGGCATATAACTGTGCCGGGACTCATGCCGACATACCTGGTGCTTCTGCTGCTCACGATAGCGGGAGCTCTCAGCAATGGCCTGGAGCAATACCTGATGTTCCAGAACGCGAATAACAAGGACGTTATAGAAGTCCTCGACCTTTATGTTTACAACATTGGCATTACCGGCGGAAGGATCCCGCTTTCGACCGTTATCGGAATGACGAAGTCATTGGTAAGCATCGCTCTGCTGATGTTCGCGAACAGGGTGTCCAAGTCGGTTCGCGGCGAAGGGATAATTTAGGAGGTGCAGGATGAACAACTCAACGGAGCTCAAACTTAAAAGCGCCCGTCGTTCCGGATTCCGCAGAAGTCCGGGGGAAGTCGCATTCGATGTGATAAACGTTACGGTGTTCACGATTTTCATGCTGCTGTGCATCTTCCCGTTTTACTACCTGTTTATCAATACCATTTCCGACAACGACCTCGTACTGAAGGGAGCGATTACATATTATCCCGTGGGGATAAACATATCGAACTACATTGCCCTGAAAGAGGTCAACGACCTCGGCAGCGCATTCATCGTGACCGTTTCGAGGACGATCATAGGAACTGCGCTGATGGTGGCTGCCAGCGCCCTGGCGGGTTATCTCGTGACAAAAAAGAAGCTTTGGAAACGGAGTTTCTGGTATCGCTACCTCGTCATAACGATGTATTTCAACGCAGGTCTTATCCCCTGGTACATGAACATGGTTATGCTGGGCCTGACGGAAAACTATATGGCGTATATAATCCCGGGCATCGTAGCGCCGTATAATATAATCCTTGTTAAGACGTATGTCGAGTCGATCCCCGGCGAACTGGAAGAGAGCGCATTCATAGACGGCGCATCGACTTTTACGATCTTCCGGAAGATCATATGGCCGCTTTCGAAACCTATCCTGGCAACGATCGCTGTTTTTGGAGCGGTAGGGAACTGGAACTCATTCCAGGACTCTCTGCTGCTTATGAAAAGCTCGCCAAAACTGTTCACGCTGCAGCACCGGCTGTACTTTTACCTTGTTAAGGCTTCCGACCTTGAGTCGATCATGGCCGGAGGCACAGGCACGAATGTTGTACTGGAAAATACTCTGAATTCAAAAGTAGTCAAGTACACGATCGCGATGGCGACAATAATCCCCATACTGCTTGTTTACCCGATTATGCAGAAGTACTTTGTCAAGGGTATCATGCTTGGAGCCATAAAGGGATGATTTCGGCGAACGATCACACACCGGGCATATGGCCCGGATATGAAACATATTAACAATGAAAGGGTGCTCTGAATGAAAAAGCTGAAAGGATTCAAAAAGATCGTATCTACTATCCTGAGCGTTATGCTGATCCTGTCCATGCTGTTCATGATCACCGGCTGCGGACAGGACGGCGGGACGGCAGACGGTGATGCGGCCGTACAGGGAACCGACGGGTCGGCGTCTGATGCCTCAGGCGGCCAGGCATCGGCAGGCGGAGACGCTTCAGCAGATGGCACGAGCGGCAACGCCGGCGGAACTACGGCAGACGGCCAGCCTGCTGCAGGAGATGCAAATGATGAGTCAGGAACGGGATTAACTGAAGATCAGCCGATGGTCCAGGAAGCGGCCGGCAGCGAAGAGATAGAAGTAGTGGAAAGTACTGATAAGGCGGAAAAGCCCAGTGAACTGATCACGCTGGACGTATATTCGCAGCTTGCCAACTGGAGCGGGAATCAGATAGGCTGGTATGCCGCACTGCTTGAGGACAAATTCAATGTCAGGCTCAACATCATACCGGACGCCGAAGGTACATACGAAACGCTGATTGAGTCAGGCGACATGGGCGACATCGTCGTATGGGGCGATAACGGGGCCGAATATAAGAAAGCCGTTCAGCTAGGGCTCCTTTATGACTGGGAAGAGGGCGATCTCTGCAAGACCTATGCGCCTATGATCTGGAACAACTGTAAGATCGCTCTTGAGACAAACAGAAAGATATCGGGGGACGGCCATATTTATGGTATCGGCCACAGCGTTGCCCTGAGCAAGGATGACCACCAGAGCTTCTTCTATACATGGGATCTCAGGTGGGATCTGTATAAAAAGCTTGGTTACCCGAAGGTAAAGAACCTCGACGACTATTTCAATGTACTCAAACAGATGAAAGAGATCTGCCCTAAAGACGAGAACGGAAGGGAAACATATGCAGTATCCCTCTGGCCTGACTGGGACGGCAGCATGGTAATGTATGTAAAGGCTATGGCTACCGCATACTATGGTTATGACGAACTGGCTGTCGGCCTGTATAATCCCACAAACGGCGAATACTATGACGCACTTATGGAAAACGGTCCATACCTCGAAATGCTGAAATTCTTCAACAGGCTTTATCAGAACGGCCTCCTTGATCCCAACTCCATGACCCAGACATTTGACCAGATGTCTGATAAAGTCAAAGCCGGCGGCACATTCTTTTCCATTTTCAACTTTGCCGGATCAGCCTCCTACAACACGACCGAGCACATGAAACAGGGAAAGATGATGCTTCCGATGGTTCCCGAGGATGCTTCGCCGGCTGTTTACGGGATGAGCATGCTTGGCGGCAACCGTGTCTGGTCGATCGGTGCTTATACCGAATATCCCGAACTCTGTATGGAGATCCTCAACTACCTCTTTACGCCGGAGGGCGCCATGACTATCTGGTATGGCCTGCCGGAACTGATGTGGTATTATGATGACAACGGCTATACTCACTTTACCGACCTTGGCCTGAAATGCAACCGCGATCCTCATTACGATCTCGGCGGCGTCACATGGACCAGCCCTGAAACAGGCAAGACATACAAGCTTGGCGGCAATTTCACCGACGGAATGCTGCAGATCAACAATACGACGTGGGTAATCGACACAAAGAATCCGGATTCCAACGGTGAGACATTCAACAAGGATACATGGCGCAGCATGGCGGGCCCTGCCCAGAGCACGATCGAACAGGATTGGCGTGACTACTACAAGGTCACGACTGTCAATGAATACATGAAGAAGGGCAAGTACATGGTAGTACCCGGAACATCGTATTCAGAGCCGAAGCGTTCCGACGAACTCGAACTGATCTGGACACAGGTCACACAGGCAATCAAGCAGTACTCGTGGCGTGCTATCTATGCAAAGAATGACGGCGAGTTCAACTACCATGTACAGCAGATGATCAAGGTCTGCAAAGACTATGGTTACGACCAGGTCCGCGAATGGAGCCGTCAGCAGGCTGCAACGCGTTACAAGCTGCAGAAGGCCGAGAACTGATCCCCTTTCTCCGATACGGGAACCGGTTCCGTATCAAAACCTGGATATAGCGATGAGACAGGTATCCCCCACTTTTATAAGTGGGGGATACGCTATTAACAGCAGATACTGTTTTGCCTGCAAATACATTTTTGCTGATGTACCGGCAAGCATTCCGGCCGTGATGATACTGTTCCGGCCCTGTAAGGCAATGCTGCAATATTCCGGTTCCACCTGGCACTGGCGGGGTACAGGTTTTATCCAGACCTACGGTATAGGCTTTGGGCGAAACCTGGG
>DAOSCC010000123.1:0-7165 GCA_035361135.1 Clostridiales bacterium
GCCTATGTAATAAAAGACGAAACCAACGTCTGTGTAATCAGGTTCCAGCCGTCCACCAGTATAAACAAGAGTACCTTGAACGGCAGCGATATCATTACCGGCGGAAGCATCATCATGCCCATTGACATAAGCGTGCTCGAAACTACCATGTCAATGATAAGAAAAGGTATGTATATCAGAAATCCTATCTTGAACGCTATTGTCAGTTCATTTATGATAAAGGCAGGTATTACGACGGTCATTGGCAGATCCATCGGATCCCTGACCGGCGTTTCTATCTTTGCAAGGGATACGAAAAAAGCAAGTTCCTTCTCATCATCTCCAAATTGCTTCAGCATGAACCCCTTCATGGCATTTTCCGCATTCCTGAACGCCTGCTCCTGTGTTATCTCACCTTTGTTGAAGGGCTCATACGCCTGCGTATTTATTTCGTTTATAACCGGAGTCATTACGAAAAGCGACAAAAACAAAGCAAGCCCGATCAGAACCTGATTAGGCGGCATTTGCTGTGTCCCGAGCGCATTCCTCAGGAAGGAAAGCACTATTATTATCCTTGTGAAAGAGGTCATCATTATGATGATGGCCGGAGCCAGAGACAATACGGTTAAGATAAGCAGAAGCTGGATACTTGACGAAACTTCCTGGGGAGTGGATGCCGGTTCCACACTGAAACCGAACTTGAAGGGAAAAGTGGTTTCAGCATAGGCGTCTGAGCTGAAAAGAGTTATGATTGTCAATGCTGTTGCGATCTTAAGACCTCGTTTCATCCTTATCATTAGTATCGTCAACCCCGTTTTTATCATTACCGGTACCGTTTTCCAGGTTTCTTTTCAAAATGATCCTGAGTTTCTCAAGATTCTTTCTGAAAGCGGGTTCTTCACGTTCGTCCCCTGATGGTACCGGTTTTTCATCATTCGTGTTCTTCATGGCCTTTGCTCTGTAAATACCGCTGTACTTCTCGAAAACAGACCTGAAATCAAAACGCGAGCCGTTGTCTTCTTCAGCAGCAGTTGCTTCTGCATTTCCATCAAGCTCCACCGTAGCGAGGTATTCGACGGATCTCGATGTCGTGGCTATCAGCACGTAGCTTTTTCCTGCCCTGACAAGGTGCAGTCTTTTGTCAGGGCCAAGCATCACCGTCTCGATTATGCTGATATTTCTGCCTGTCATCGACCTGATCTGCTTGCGTCCGATATACCTGGTAGTGACGTATGTAAGGAACAGCAACGCGCCGAATCCGATCAGGAATAAAATTATCCTCAGTATGTAATCAATAGTCCCCATCGTAATCCCCCGGCCTGCAAGCGGCCTGCTCCACTGCCCGCCCGGCCTTTTCCGGCATCTTTTGCAGGCATTTCAGCCCAGCACTTTCTTTACGGCTTCTATCACTCTTTCAGCCCGGAACGGCTTAACGATAAAATCTCTTGCACCTGCCTGTATCGACTCAATGACCATGGCCTGCTGTCCCATGGCCGAACACATAATCACCTGGGAATCAGGATTCAGCTTCCGGATCTCCCTGACTGCCTCGATACCATTGACCTCGGGCATCGTGATATCCATGATCACCAGATCCGGGAGCAACTCCTTGTATTTTTCTATGGCACGTCCCCCGTTCTCCGCTTCTCCGACCACTTCATACCCGTTTTTCGTCAATATGTCTCTTATCATCATCCTCATAAATGCAGCATCATCAACAATCAAGACGGTTTTTCCCATAAATTCTCTCCCCTTATGTGTAGTGAGTCGAAAATTATGTTATTTTACTGTTATTCATGTATATTTATGTTAACATTTCGCACATTTATAATCAAGGCATTTTTTTCTTACAGCCGCTTGCTGGGGGCTGCAATATCGGTTATCCTGACGCCGAAGCTTTCGTCGATGACAACTACTTCTCCCTTGGCTATCTGTTTTCCGTTCACAAGTATGTCCACCGGTTCGCCGGCCAGTTTGTCAAGCTCTATAATGGATCCGGGGCTGAACTCGAGTATGTCCTTGATCAGCCTTTGCGTCCTTCCCAGTTCGACTGTAATCTGAAGCGGCACATCCATGATCAGGTTAATGTTGTGCCTGTCCAGTACGATCCGGTCTTCCTCGAAACTCTGGAACTGGGCAGGCTGTACGTTGACAGGTTCCCTGTGCTGCCTCGGTTCGTGTTCCACGAATCCATGGTCATACTGAGGAGCGCCATGATATGACCGCTGCGCCGGCTGTGGCTGGCTGAACGGCTGATATGCCGTCTGCGGCTGATCATTGAAATTCGCGGCCGCCGGTCCCGGTGCCGAATGAGATGCTTCTCTCACGGGCGCAGTTTCCGCCTGGCCTGCCGATACTTCATCCGGCAGCTTGTATGTACCGCTGTCGGTCTCCATGCTCAGCAGGGCTCCAACCATCTCTTTCGCGAAAGAGATCGGTATAATCTGCATTATCTCGCTGTCCACCAGGTCGCCTATAACCATCTTGAAAGCTACTTTCACGACCTTCTCATTGTCATCCATGAGAGTGTTTTCATTCATGTTCTCAACGTTGAATATAAATGCTTTCGGAGGTGAAATATCTATCCTTTTGTCGAACATGGAAGACATGGATGTGGAAGATGATCCCACCATCTGGTTCATTGCTTCACTGATGGCGCTAAGGTGGAGCTCCGTAAGGCTGCCTTCGGTGTTCGATCCGTCGCCTCCCATCATCAGGTCGGTTATGACCTTGACGTCATGTTCCTTCAATATCAGCAGGTTCGTACCGATCAGGCCTTTTGTATACTCGACCCTTACTCCTACATGCACCTGTGAATACTGTGTAGATATTTCTTTCCATGTACAGACCGACACCTTGGGAGTGGTTATCGTCACTTTCTGTCCAAGAAGCGCAAACAGTGTAGTAGCTGAAGTCCCCATGCTTATATTGCCTATCTCGCCAAGAGCGTCTATCTCCTGGGGATCAAGGTCCGCATCGGACGGTCCTGAAGGAATTACACCCTTCAGCAATGCATCTATTTCAGCCTGAGATAACATATCACCCATTACTCTTCCTCCTTCTTCACTGCCTTTGTGATCCTGACTGCCACCCTGTTCTTCTTTACGCCCGGGATGCCATAGAATTTCAGAAGATCACCGACGCGCACTTCCAGTTCATCGTTCACACCGGTATCCAGCGCAAGCACATCTCCAACCTGCAGTTCAAGAACGTCCCTTACCGTTACCGTCGTCCTGCCGAGTACTGCTTTTACCGGAACGGATGTGTTCTGTACTCCTCTTTCGATATCCCGTTTCATCTCAGGCGTGGCTTCTTTTTCCACAGTCGAAAACCAAAACCTGGTACTGAGCTTTGAAACTATCGGTTCAACCACCATATGGGGTATGCATATATTCATCATTCCGTCGACTTCGCCGACACGCGCGCTCAGCGTTATCAGCGCCACCGTTTCGTTCTGCGCGACTATCTGGGCGAACTGCGCATTGGTTTCTATCTTGTCCAGCCTTGGTCTGATCGATAAGACATTTTCCCACGGCTCACGCATCAGGTTCAGCATCTGGATCACTATTCTCTCGATTATGGCAAGTTCTATCTCCGTAAATTCCCTTATCCTTTCCATGGAAGACCCTTTTCCGCCGAGGATCCTGTCCACCAGCGCAAATGCGATATGCGGCTCAATCTCGAATATTATGGACCCGGACAGCGGAGCAAAGTCCACTATTGCCATTATGACAGGATTCGCTACCGAGTTGCTGAAATCACTGTACGGAAGCGCTTCTACGGATACGACATCGACCTGTACCAGGGTCCTCAGGTAGCCTGTCAGGAAGTTCGTAACCAGCCTCGCGTAGTTGTCGTATATTATGTTGAGGGTCTTTATATGATCCTTTGCAAATTTGCTGGCTCTTCGGAAATCATGGGTCTTTACCTTTTTTTTCTGCGTCGTGGTCTGGATCTCATGCGCGTTGATCTCACCTGAGCTTAACGCTTTCAAAAGATCGTCTATTTCATTCTGCGAAAGGATGTCCCCCATAAAATCACCTCCCGTCTCAGACCGTTATCACTGAACGTACTACTGGAACAGCCATTCGGAAAAAATCACCCTGTACACGACATCCTCAGGCTTGTTCAGATCTTCGTTCAGCAGGCTGTTGATCTGGCCGGTAAGCTCATCTTTGGCCTTGTCGAGCATTTCCACATCCTTGATCTCGTCAATGGTCCGTTTCAGGAAGAACCTTACGACAAGCTCCTGTATTTCTTCCTTTTTTGCATCTATAAGCTCTTCGACAACTACTTTCCTGTTCTTTTTCAATTCTTTGAAGCATTTCAGAGTTACATTCACCTGGATTATGGACGAGTCGTTCGGACTGGCTTTTTTCAGTGTAAAATACTTTGCGCCGTCGTAAAGCGGGATCTTCAGAAGATCTTCCTCTTTCGGCGCCACACCGCTTCCTTCTCCGACACCATTCTGCTGGGCATTACCTCCGCCGTCAGAGCTGCCCTGCACGATCAGCAGGTATCCGGCAAGAGCGGCAAGTGAAAGAGCGAGAACTGCAACAATGACTATGAGAATGAAAAATGTGCTCCTGGACTCCAATTCTTATGCCCCCTCTGTCTTTTGTGTGTCTGCATGAAACCTGATGTTTCCCTCGAATTCTATTACCTTCCTGATGACTTCATCGACAGATTCCCTGCAGACGTATCTTTTTCCATCGACTGTGGTTATGACCGTATCAGGCGTCGATTCCACAGTTTCTATAAGATTGCTGTTAAGGACATAAACCGAACCGTTTAGTCTGGTCAGTTTAATCATAATATTTTTGCTCCAAAAACTCAATAGTTTTTCATAAAATGGCAGTTCCCGCGCTTTTTCATGAAAAATTACCGAGTTTTTCCCCTTTCTTCTTATATTTCCGGAAGCGCTCCTTCTGATCAGCATACCATATACGAAATCACTTATATTTATTGCCCGTTCAGAAGGAGCGCCCCGGCAGCACCCCAAACCGTCTCTATTCGTTTGCCGCCTGCTTTATCTGTCGTTCATGCGATCATGTCAGCCGCTGCTGCCACCGGAATTATCTCTTCATGCTTACCAGTTCCTGCAGCATCTCATCCGATGTTGTGATGATACGGCTGTTGGCCTGGAAGCCTCTCTGCGTGATGATCATCTCTGTGAACTCCTTTGACAGGTCGACATTGGACATTTCAAGCGTACCCGGGTTGAGCATCCCGGTACTGCCGGATCCGGGCCTGAACGCCTTGTAGTCTCCGGAGTTGGGCGTAGGCAGATACATGTTGTCGCCGACCTTCTGCAGGCCCGCCGGGTTCCCGAAATATGACAGGGCTATGAGCCCGAGCGCCTGCTGCTGTCCGTTGTCATATATTCCGGTAATTACCCCGTCGGAGCCGATGCTGATCGAAACCAGGCTTCCTGATGTATATCCATCGACAAACTCCGGCGCGACAGAGTTATCTGCCGCATAACAAGTTATTTTTGAGAAGTCCAGTTCTATGTCAAATGAATCCGTGCCCTTCGATCTATCAGGAGTAAATTGAATTTTTATAGGTGGCGAATTTGGCGCCTGATTCAGCTTTCCTTCAGGTGTAAAGTTAAGTGTCCCGCTGGCACCTGAGACATTGTACACACCGCTGGAAGAAGGTATATCCCATTGCCATGTCGATGCACCTGTTTTCCATAACCGCACTTCGATCTTGTAAGCGTTTCCCAGCTTGTCATATACGGTCATCGGCACCAGCAAAATGTTATCATCCTGGTTAGTGCCAGTTTCGCCAGTTTCACCGGTTTCACCCGTTCCGCCGGTTTCGCTGGGTCCGCTGCTTGTCGGCATCGCCGCGTCCAGGTTGCCTGCGAGCTGTACCATGGAGGTGTTCTTGGCTGAAATTATCCTCTTGTTCCTGTATGCATCAGAATAAATGTTTATAGGCTCTATCGGCCTGTCGGTGTCGAATTCCCCGCTGCCATCGTTTTTAAGCTCCTGCCATCCATATACATTCATCCCGCTGCTGGTTACAAGATTTCCAAGCAGGTCGATGGTAAAATTTCCTGCCCTGGTGAATTTAAACGTGTCACTGGAGCCGCCTTTGCAGATGAAGAAACCGTCACCCTCTATCGACAGGTCAGTAATGTTGTCTGTCCTCTGCACGCTTCCCCTCGTAGTAATTGTATCGATCGCACCCACTCCAAGGCCCAGTCCTATCTGCATCGGGTTCGTTCCGCCCCTGCCGGTAACCGGGTCAGGTGCGCTCGCTCCCTGAAGCGTCTGGCTGAATATCTCCTGGAATGTCACTCTTCCTGATTTGAAACCTACCGTATTGACATTTGCGACGTTGTTGCCTATTACGTCCATTTTGGTCTGATGTGCCCTGAGTCCCGACACACCGGAAAACATTGATCTCATCATAAATTCATTTCGACCTCCTTCAGAACTTATACATCCCGTCCGTCGTTCAGGGATGCCCAGCCTCCCGAAAGGGTCCGGCTGTCAGATTATCACTGCTCCGTCTATATTCGTGAATACATTCTCCTTCAGTTCACTGCTGTTTACTGCCGTTATCACCGTCCTGTTCCTTATATTGACCACAAATGCAAGATCGTCCATCAAAACAAGCGTATCCCTTACTCCTTTTGATTCAGCCTTTGCCACCGCTTCCATCATCCTGTCCTTCTGAGAAGGCGTCAGGCTTATGTTCCTGGACCGGAGCCGGTATTCCGCATGCTTGGAGAATTTTATCTCTTCATTCTCCTTCTGTTTTTGCCGCAGTATACTGTCGAAACTTACGGCTGCCGTATCCTTTCTGCTTTCCGGCCTGTCTGTCCTGGCCGGCGGAATGCCTGTTATGACGGTCCTGTTAATGCGGTTGCCTGTGTTGTCAATTACCATTATCGTCACCTGCCTGTCCGTCGGACGAAGTTTCTCCGCTGTTGCCTACCGTATCGGTTCCATTTTCTCCGTCCTGCCGTGATCCGTCTTCGGTTTCTTCCGCGGCGCCTGTTTCATTTCCGCCTTCGGCTGAATTTCCTTCTGGCTGTTTTTTTATGTTCGTTATACTTTCAAGGGGCACATGCACATCGTTCAGGACCGCTTTGATCCCGCCTTTGTTGTCGAATTTCAGGTCGGTAATGATGGCAGTCACGGGAACCCTCTTTCCGGTAGAACTGTCTTTG
>DAOSCC010000124.1:0-7061 GCA_035361135.1 Clostridiales bacterium
GCAGACGAAAAGTATATCGCGGGTCTGCGTAGACTGTGTGATGAAAAGGGCATTTTGCTGATCTTTGATGAAGTGCAGACAGGAATAGGCAGGACAGGGAAAATGTTTGCCTACCAACATTACGGCATCGAGCCCGACATAATGACGCTTGCCAAGGGAATAGGCGGAGGTTTCCCGCTCTCCGCAATGCTGACAAAGGAGAAGTTCAACATCTTCGATCCCGGCGACCAGGGCGGGACATATACCGGGCAGCCTCTTGCCATGGCTGTCGGGCTGGCTGTCGTAAAAGAAGTGCTGTCCAGGGATCTTCCAGCCAGAGCCGCAATAATGGGAGACTATATAACAGAGCGGCTGAAGGAGCTGTCAGAAAAATATCCGATCAGGAATATACGTGGAAAAGGCTTGCTCGTCGCGTTCGACCTGCCGGATCCTGTCGGGGAAAAAGTGGTGTCTGCCTGCCTTGATGAAGGCCTGATCCTGAATTCGCCCAGGCCCTCGACTATCAGGCTCATGCCTCCTCTGATCGTAATGAAGCAGCATGTCGACGAAATGCTGGATATACTGTCAAAGGTACTCGACAGGATCTGTTATAGCGGCCGGTAGTTAAAGCAGCAAGGGGAACCACAGAAGCAATCAGGGAAAACACGGAAGCGGTTTGGGGAACATGGCAGCAGTGAGTGAACTCATGGAAGCAGTAAGGGAAACCATGGAAACATTCAGGAAGCTTGCAGAAACAGTAATGTAAACCACGGAAGCAGTAAAGGAACTCCTGGCCGCCGCACTAAAAGCATTTCCCCGAAGTGTTTACTCAAAGTTTTCCCTCGAGTATTTCCCCGGGAAATAAAACCTGGGTGTACAAAAAACGAATTGTTGTGTGTTAAAGTCGCTTGTGTATGGATAAATATCAGTAATCCAGTTACCGTAATGTGGTATTTATGGGCATTATGGTAATCTATTCACAAAGAATAAACTGGAATGTTCTATTATGTTAACCCAACAATTCGAATTTTGTACACCCAGGTCTGCGTTTGCTGCACTATCACTATGCTGCTGCAACACCACTGCAGCTATATTTATGCCGCTGTATCGCCACTGCGGCTATGTTGCCGTGGCTTCCCTGCCGCTATGGACCTCCCGGATCACCACTTGCCCTTTTTCATGTGGCCTTCCATTTCCGCCTTGGATCTCTGCTTGATCACCCTTGCTTCCTTGACAGCGGCCTTGAACAGCGCTACGCATGGCGGGTCCAGATCGATGTCGATGCCCTCCTGGGCCAGTGCCATGATCCTTTCTGCCAGTACGACGATCTCCATGTGGATGTCATTTGTCCTTTCCGACTTGTTTATCTTTTCAGCCTCTTCATCGCTGAGTCCAACAAACTTGTCTTTCGGCGCGCCGCATTTCGGGCAGGCATCAGGCGCCTCGTCCCCTGCGTGTACATATCCGCACACACTGCATTTCCAGAGTTTCTTCATCAGCCATCATCCTTTCATAAATATTGGGAATCTATATTGGACATCAGTTTTATATATACCCGAAAAGCAGTCCGGTTAACATGACGATTCCAAAAAATCACACCTGTAAAATCATTGACGGCACAACCGGGCCATGCCTTTGGGGCTGACTGAGCCGAAGGACCGGCTCCGGTAAAATCCGCGACACACACCTGCAGTATTATCCGCTTTCACTCAATCGTGACTTTCGCATTGACAGGCATTACCTGGATCCAGGTCTGGCCGCGGTTCAGCACGATGGGCTCCCCGTTCTCGTATGTATATTTCGTCTGGGAGCTTCTTGTCTCCTTAGACCACTTTATTTTGTATGCCTTGCCGCATGTGATGAAATACCCTTTCCCTGTCCCTGTGGTCTGCATGTCCTGCCGGCCCTCACGATCGCCTTCTATGGTCCAGTTGCGCATATACAGCACTATTATGTTTTTTGCTTCAAACTGCTTTCCCGAGACCCTTTCCATATGCTCCTTATCATACCTGAAACGCTTATATGTCCCGGTCCCGCTGTCGTATTCATACCTGACGGACATGGACGGATATTTCAGAGAAACGGTTTTTGCATCATCGCCGCCCTCAGGGACAAGGTCATCTCCCGGCCCATTGTATCTTAACGGGAATCCCGCATCGGTGGTGTCGCGGAACCTCCGCTTTTCCGCATATATCTTCAGTTTTTCCATGGAAGTATATGAATCCTGCCAATTATTCCGATCTGTGGTCAGATCCCAGAAATACTCAGGGCCAAGAGCGATACCGTCTATCTCGTCGACCTTCAGCTTCCTTATGTCCGTGCCCGCCTGGGGGCTCCCGCCGTAATGGACATAGATGGCGTCATATTCCATACTGAAGTCGAGGAAATAATGCCTCGCACTTCTGACAGGACCTATCATCTCAGGCTCGGTACCCCAGAATACCGGCATCAGCCTTGTGAGCCCGCCCTCCACTATGACTTCGTAAACTATCTGCGCCTTGTCCAGGCCGCCCTGAGGCAGCACTCTTGAGCCCTGGTTGTCTATCATCACGGCCATTGGCCTTACACCTGTGAACGGCAGTGTATAGTCGTCTTCCGCCGGTACCGCCGGTTCGTCTCCAGGTTCGGGCTGATTTTCCGGCGATTGTTCCGCACTGCTGTCTCCGGTGTCTGCAAAAGGCTCCGGCAAAGCTGTTTCAACAACTACAGGCTGTATCTCCTGTCCACCTGATTTATCCCCGCATCCGCATACTGCTGCCGCAAGCGCTGCCATCACCAGACACAGGGCAAGTCTTTTCCGCATTTGTTTCCCTCCAGGATCATTAGTCGGATATTATATAAATTCTATCCAATGTTCACAATTCCTCTTAAGATTTGAATTTTGCCTGCCGAAATTTATTGCAGGGGCTTATGCCGAACACGGATGAGCGATACGGCATCAAAACTGTTAGAAGTATGACGAAACAGGGAAATAAAAATAAGGGTACGACTGTAGACAGATAACAGCATCGCCTGAGGATCGATCCCAGGCAGGGATCTCTGACAGAAACCATCATCCGTCAAGACACGACAGGAGAAATGCAGATGACGCCACAAGATATAGCGTTAGGGACCAGGCTTGAACTTGAGATGATCGACGATAACGGTGAAAGGATCGGAAACGTATACGTCAGCCAGCTTCTTGAACACCAGGAGGATGGAACGATGGTGATTTCTGCCCCGATCTCTGGATCCAGGGTGATCTATATTCCGGACGGAATTACGATCCGCCTTACCTTCATCGATCCGATCCAGGGACTGCTCGGTTTCACCGCAGTGACCGGCTACAAGGAATACAGGGGAAAAGTCGCCGTTATCATAGTAAAACCCGGTACGGAAATCTCAAAGATCCAGCGGAGGATGCATTACAGGCTGGAAACAGTGCTTGATGCGGCCATCCGGCCTGCGAATGCTGACGGAACTGCGGAAGCAGCGGAAAAAGCCGACCCTGTGAAAGTATGTACCAAAAACATAAGCGGATCGGGTGTCTGCATAATCAGCGAAACAGATATCCCGAAAAACACCATGCTCGAGATGGAACTTGACCTCACCGACGGCACTCGGATCAAAACCAGGGGCGTCGTTGTCAGGAGCCAGGAAGTAGAGGCAAGAAAAGGCAGAAACTACGAAGTAGGCGTCTATTTCACCGATATCAGCAAAAAAGATCAGGACAGGCTTATCCGGTACATCTTCGAGCAGCAGCGGATACTTCTGAAAAAGGACAAGGAAAAGGAGTAATAAATAATCGCTGACGGCGATAATGTATCCCGGGAAAAATGGAGAACCGGCCGAAGGGAAGCAAAAAGCCATTGGATCCGTCCAATGGCTTTTTATTCAGACTCTGAAAACACTTTCAGTCTTCATCATCATCTTCGAACTCTTCTTCCAGCCTCGACTGGAATTCATCGAACACTTCCTCGAGTTCGTCGTCGTCCTCTATCGTCACGAAAGTATCCTCTCCGTCTTCGGTGTGCTCGACCCTGAGGATCACGACCTCTTCTTCTTCCTGGCCGTCGTCTTCCTCTTCCTCGAGCGGGACCAGTACTACATATTCGTTCCCGTTCAATTCGATAGTATCGATATGTTCAAATTCGACTTCTTCACCGTCTTCGTCGATCAGGACAACTATATCGTCTCTTTCTGCATCCATGGCGATCACTTCCTTTCCTATACTGCCGTACCATATTATAATAACCTTAATTCCTCATACTGTCAAGATATCCCTGCAATATGAAGACCGCAGCGATCCTGTCAACCGATTTCTTTTTTTTCGAGGTCTTCATGCCGACCTCATGCATCAGGCGGTTGGCTGCCACGGTCGTCAGCCGCTCGTCCCACTGCACCACCTCAAGCCCGGTGGTCCTGGCAAGAAGCTCGCCGAACTCGATGGCCTTCTCGGCGCTGGGCCCTATGGTCCCGTTCATGTTCTTCGGCAGGCCGATGACGATCTTGCCGACACCGTACTGTTTGGCCAGTTGCCTGATCCTCTCGGCATCCTGCTCCATCGGGCCTTTCCGCTCTATCGTTTCCAGCCCCTGTGCCGTCCATCCCATCGGATCGCTGACAGCGATGCCGATTCTACTGTCTCCAAAATCTATACCCATTATTCGCATAATGTCCTCCTGGTATCCCGGACTGTCCATCATTCGCCAATGGACCGCGATATGGCGTTCCGGGAAAAGTATCCGTCCTCAGCAAATTTTAATGGCAAACTGAGGGCATGCGCCCGAACAATAACCGCACAGAACACATTTTCCGGGATCCGGCACCGCTTTCCCTCCGGTTACTGAAAGTGCTTTCTGATTGCATCTTTCAGCACATTTGCCGCAGCCCGTGCACCAATAGTCTATATGGAGCCGCTTTTTCCTAAGCGCTGCGGCCTCTTTCAGCCTTGCAGGTATCTCACGTCCTTCGAACTTGAGGATGTTCATTTCCACTTCATCGGCGCTCTGCATCCCGACAGCGATGGAATGGACATAAGGCAGGCCGAGCACGAAATCCATGCATTCGTCATATGATCTCAGAAGGTTGCCGCCTCCGAGAGGCTTCATGCTGTAAACGCCCTTCCCGCGATCATAGGCCGCTTTGACGGCTTCGAGCATCTCCCCTGTACTCCCGTCGCCTATACCGATCCCCGTGATGTTTACCAGCGGGTGCACGACATCTATCTCTGGCATATCACAAATTGCCCTGACCACCTCTATATTGTGGGTCGACACGCCGACAGCCCTTATCCTGCCTTTCTCACGCTCGTTGAGGTAATATTCCAGCGCCTCCCGGTGCCCTTTGAGCGTCAGCCTGGACTCCTGCTCATGGAGCATGAAAATGTCCAGCACGTCCATATCGAGCTCTTTTCTCGCTTTCTCGACACTTTCAGCCGCACCCCCGGCCGTATATGCATATGATTTCGTCGCTACCACAGGTTTTTCTCCGAGCCCTTTCACCGCTTCCCGGATATGCCCGTAGGTGCCGTAAAGCTCTGCGGTATCGATGAAATTGACTCCTCTCTCCAGCGCTGCCCTTATGACAGCCGCTCCGTCCCTGACCGGCATGTTTTTCTGGAGCGGGCCGATCACCAGCGCTCCGAAACACAGCCTTGAGACCCTTAGACCGGTTTTGCCCAGTTCAACATATTCCATGAAAGAAGTACCTCTTTCGTCGCATGTTTATTTTATGTCATATCCTGATCCCACAGATTCATGCATGAAACTTCGGACTCGCAGCTCCACACTTTTCAAACTTCACGCCTGCCGGATACCGCACTGATGCCAAAAAACAACCCCGAACTGGTCGGGGTCTCGGTCATTTCTTGTTTTCAAGGTAGAACCGCACTATCTCTTCAAGCAGTTCGTCCCTTTCAAGCCTTCGTATAACGCTCCTTGCATTCAGATGATTGGTGATGTATGTAGGATCTCCCGAAAGGATGTAGCCAACGAGCTGATTGATCGGGTTATAGCCTTTTTCGTTCAGGGCCTGGTAGACCGTGAACAGTATGTCCCGCGCCTCATTCTCCTTATCCTTGTCCATTTTGAACATCATTGTTTCGCTTCCCGCCATCATCAACACTCCCCTGCCATCATGCGATGCCCGGCATGCGCCCGGCCTTACGCAAAACACACGTCTGACGTGAATACTATTATATTATAACATACGGAAATTATATGCAAGTCGTCTGTCCGCAAAACATCAGATTTCGCCCAGAATGAAATCATTCTCGGCTTCCAGCAGCCTCGTCGGCAGAATATTTCCCGAAATACCCGGATCTCCCTTTGAGAGCACCCTTATATAGTTGGGCGTGAGGCCTTCATACCAGCCTTTCATGTCATTGTCTTCCTGTTCATACAGCACGGGCATTACCCGTCCGAGGAAGTTCCTGTTGAATTCAAGCTGGCACCGGTTCGACAGTTCGATCAGCCGGTCGCTCCTCTCTTCCTTGACCCTGCCGTCCACCTGGTCCTTATGCCGTGCCGCCGGGGTCCCCTTCCTTGGAGAATACTTGAATACGTGCATCTTTGCAAAGCGGATCTTCTCCAGGAACATGTAAGTCGTTTCAAACTCCTCGTCCGTCTCCCCAGGGAAACCCACCATCACATCGGTCGTGACCGATACATCCGGTATTTCCTCCCTCAGCAGTTCCACTGCCTTCGCATATTCAGCCGTGGTGTATTTCCTGTTCATCCTTTTCAGCGTCTCGTCACAGCCGCTCTGCAGCGATATGTGGTAATGGGGGCAGAGCTTTTCCAGCCCGGCCGCCTCGGCGACAAACTCTTTGGTGATCATCGTAGGTTCCAGCGATCCCAGCCTTATCCTCTCGATACCGTCCACATCGTGGACCATCCTGATGAGGTCGGGCAGCCTGATCTGTCCCAGGTCTATGCCGTAGGAAGCTATATGTATGCCTGTCAGCACGACTTCCCTGAACCCCGCTTCCACCAGCTTGTGCACCTCGCTGATGACTTCTTCGGCCGGCCGGCTGCGAATAGGCCCTCTCGCATATGGTATTATGCAGTACGAGCAAAACTGGTTGCATCCCTCCTGCACTT
>DAOSCC010000125.1:0-7058 GCA_035361135.1 Clostridiales bacterium
CATTTCAGCCCTCCTTCTGAAAAAGAAACCGGACAGGGCAGCCTTTGCAGGCGTTATTGTCGCGCTTGCCGGGATCTTCTTCATGTCCGGCGGGCTGAAGTTCGATTTTAACATAGGCGATCTGCTGACATTCATATGCGCCATATGCTGGGCATTCCAGATCGTGTTCATTGACAGGTTCACACAGTATGAAGACGCGCCGCTGCTCGCTATCCTGCAGTTGCTGTTTACCGGCCTGGCAAGCTCGGTACTGTGGCTTGTGGTCGATATCGGAAAGCCGATGGAGTTCAATGCGACAGTGGCTGTCATACTCCTGATAACGGCAGTGTTTGGCTCTTCGCTGGCATATGGCGTGCAGACCATTGCCCAGCAGTATACGACGCCTGTCCATACTTCGCTGATATTCACCGCCGAACCTGTATTTGCGCTGGTGTTTGCGCTGATCATACCCAACGCGGACGGCGTGAGGGAGTCGCTGACACTGATGAAGATTGCCGGGTGCCTTTTGATACTTGCCGGGATGATCGTATCGGAACTGAGGGTCGGAAGGGGCAAGGACAGTACGGAATGTGACGGCCGAATCAGCAATGGAGTTTGATGGAAGAAGTGGAATACGGAAGGTCATTCATATCGATACCAGCGGAGTGGATACATGAAAAACATGTCGAGAGCAATAAGCGGACAGCTTTCATTTTTTAGTGATTCGGATGCAGATCAAAACGGCTTTTCAGATTCAAAACATGGTGGCCTTTCTTTCGGTATGGGGGAGGAAATGCTTTCCTTTCCAGAGGTTTGCAGGATCCTTTCGATATCCGCGGCCACGGGGAGGAACTGGATAAGGCTCGGCAAGCTCAAGCCCGCCGACGCGTCTGCCAAAAGGCCTGTTTTTGCCCGTTCCGAGATAGAGAGGCTTGTCGCCGCCGTGGAGGCGGACGGCAAGGTTTTGAAATCCAGGAGGAACAAAAAGAAGGTTTCGGGCGCATCGCTGTATGAAAATTACATCACGAACAGCCGCAATATTTCAGTGGTCAATGAGATACTCGGACAGGACCGTGTACATATAGACGATGATATCATGAAAATAATCATCGCCAATTTCGCGCTGCAGTTCATCTGCCGGCTGAACGGCAAAGGCCGCGCGGAAAGAGCCGGGAAGGCGGGAAACCTGATTCACGATTACTTGAGCAATAACTTGGACGTTTCCGGATTTGGGCCGCTGATCGATGATCTGCTCCATGGTGTGGAAGACGGCATGGGCCTTGTGGATGAATGCGGTGAAATACTGGAAATGGAGCTTGAGTACGTCCCGGAAGAGGACAGCCTTGGCTTCGCCTATATCTCGCTGAAAAGCATGTCGCAGAGGAAGCTCAGCGGGGCATACTATACTCCGCTGTCCGTCGTGAAGGAACTTGTCGGCCTGGCCGCAGAAACCGGCGGTCTGGCAGGCCGCAGGATCCTCGACCCGTGCTGCGGCACGGGCAACTTCCTGCTCTACCTTGCGTCGCAGTCAGTGGGGCCGGAGTGCCTTTACGGCCAGGATTCCGATGAGCTTGCCGTCCGCATCGCCAGGATCAACTTTGCATTAAGGTTCAACATAACAGACATGGATTTTCTGAAGGAGCATATAACCTGCGGCGACACCCTGAAAACGGTGCCGTTATCCGGCTATGACCTGATAATTGGCAATCCGCCCTGGGGATATGATTTTACTGAGGAAGAGCTGGCTGAACTTGCAGGCGTTTACCGCACCGCTTCACATAAAACCGCGGAATCCTTCGATCTTTTCGTTGAGCGATGCCTTTCCCTTCTGAGCGAAGGAGGCCTCTTGGCGTTCGTTCTTCCTGAAGCGATCCTGAACGTGAGATCCCACAGGGCCATACGGAGTATCCTGCTTGAAAAGGCTGAGTTCAGGTTCGTTTCGTACCTGGGGGAAGTTTTCAGCAAGGTCCAGTGCCCTTCGGTCATCCTTGGCGTGTCGAACACAAAAGGAATGGCCGATAGGACCGACTCCGGCGGGATAAGGGTAAGCGCGGGCGGACAGACTTTTACCGTCAGCGCGGAACGGAAGTTCACACCGGATACGTTCAATTTCCATGTGAGCGACGAGAAGCAGTCTTGCCTGGATGAAATCAGCAGGAATGCTGAAATGGCATATCTGAAAGGCAATGCCCGGTTTGCGCTGGGGATCGTTACAGGGAACAACCAGGCTTTCATTTCGGACAGGCCGCTGGACGGCTATGAACCGGTGCTGCGGGGCAGCGATATATACAAATTCAGGATTGCTGAAAGTCATGCATATATGAGATTCGTTCCCGAAAACTTTCAGCAGGTGGCGCCTGCCGGTATGTACCGTGCTCCGGAAAAACTCATGTACAGGTTCATCTGCGATACACTGGTTTTTGCATATGACGACAGGCGGACACTGTCGCTGAACAGCTGCAACATCCTCATCCCGGAAATACCAGGTCTGTCGGTCAAATATGTTCTGGCTGTTCTGAACTCAAGCGTTGCGGCATTTTTCTGCCAGCAGAATTTCAACTCTGTGAAGGTTTTGCGGTCCCATCTTGAGGCTATACCCATTCCTGCCGCTTCCGCCGGAGTACAGCGGGAAATCACGGCCATGGTTGACAGGATCATGGAGCCAGGCGCGATGGTCAGAAAGCTGTATGATGAACTGGATGGATGCATCATGAGGCTTTACGGACTCTCAGCAAAGAACTGCGGCATAATCAGGGAATCACTGAAAGGGAAAAACCGGTTCCTGCCGCCGGAACCGTAATACGTCTGCCAAATCCACTGGAACAGGCCATCCAACTGTATAGTGCACCAAAACAGGTTATCAGGCTGCATGATCCTTCATGGAATGCCGTCATCCGACTGTATGGTTGGTCATCCGGTTGCATGGTTCGCTGGAACAAGCTGTCCGGTTGTTTGTTCCACTATTGAGCGAACTCTATGGGCCATCGTTAAGTGTCGTCCGTCCGCATGGCTCACGAAAAAATGTTATACAGTTCTTCGTATGTCAGCCACTGCACGAATTTGTTTTCCATGTGCCAGCCGATGGTTTTCTGGTTGAGGTGGAACTGTCCCTCGCCTTCGTTGCCCTTATGCTGGAAATCCGAGTAGCCCGGGCAGGAGAGGACATCGTCGCATGTCATCCTGAAAATTGCGATCCTGTCTGCAAAAAACAGCCCATAGTACAGGACGTCGAACTCAGCACGTTTGACCTGCTGGATGTTGCAATCGAAAGGGTATCTGTATATATCAGCGCTGTTGAGCGCGCGGTTGCCGACATTGGCATTCCTGCACTGCTCGATCAGGTTTTCTCTTGAGATCCGGGCATCGTTCTCCTTCATGACGGTCGAGAACTTGATCTCTATACGCTTGCCTTCAACTGCGTCATAACGGTCATGGAACTGGTTCCTGGACCTGCGGAACCGGAACAGCGCTTCTATCATCAACTCCGCAACAGTGCCGAACCTGCGCGTGCGCAGAGCGAATATCCCGTCCCTGAATTCCTTTAATTCTGCGTCCATTGCTGTTCTCCTTTGCTATGTCCGTTGGTGCGTTTAAAATGTGTTATGGACAGTTTACCATAACAGGCAGGACGACGCAATATACTGCTGAATATGTCGGAATAGGATCTGCCGCAGGCAGGACTCTTTACGGCAAAGTATTATAGTCGTCAAAATGTTATAATATTACCAGAACTTGTCCGTGGGGGTTGTTTGTATGCCGTTTAAAATAGTGCGCAATGATATAACGAAAATGGAAGTCGACGCCATCGTGAACGCAGCGAATCCTGAACTGAAGATGGGCGGCGGTGTATGCGGGGCGATTTTTGCCGCTGCCGGACCGGAAGAACTGCAGCGGGAATGCGACCGGATCGGCGGATGCGAAGTGGGGCAGGCTGTTATAACCGGCGCCGGCAGGCTTTCCGCTAAGTACATAATCCATACCGTGGGGCCGATATGGCGGGGCGGCGGCAATGGCGAGGCGAAGCTTCTGCGCGGCAGCTACATGAATTCCCTTGAACTGGCTGCAGAACATAAATGCAAATCCATCGCGTTTCCGCTCATATCATCGGGGATCTACGGTTATCCGAAGGACCAGGCGCTGCACATAGCAGTTTCCGCCATAGGCGAGTTCCTGATGAAAAATGATATGGACGTCTATCTTGTGGTGTTTGACAGGAGCTCATATAAACTGAGTGAAAAGCTATTTTCAGCGATCGGGAAATATATAGACGATAATTACGTCGATGCGCGCCTGGATGCTGAACGATCCAGGAGACTTACCCGTATTGAAGAACAGATGATGAGGGGATCCGACGGTTATCCGGCCGCCAGCGGGCCTGCCGATCAGGCTTCATTCGGGCCTGTAGACCAGGCTGCACGAAGGTTGGCCGACCAGGCCGAATACGGGCCGGCCAAAGAGGAAGAGATCCATTTGCTCAGAGCCGCAGCACGGCCGGTTTCTCCCAGGCAGAAACAGAAACGCAGGCTGGAGGACATTGTCGGCCAACTGGATGAAACGTTTTCGGAGATGCTGCTGAGGCTGATCGATGAAAAAGGCATGACCGACGTGGAGACATACAAGAGGGCAAATATCGACCGCAGGCTGTTTTCAAAAATACGGAGCAACAAGGAGTACAAACCAAGCAAACCGACAGCGATAGCGCTGGCGATCGCCCTTAGGCTCAACCTTGACGAGACCCTCGATCTGCTTGCCAAAGCAGGGTATACGCTTTCCATGAGCAGCAAGTTTGACGTCATCATAAGGTATTTCATAGAGGAAGGCAACTACAATATATTTGAGATAAACGAGGCTCTCTTCGCGTTCGAACAGGATCTGCTCGGCGCGTGAACAAGCAGCCCATGGCTCTGCCGTCACAGGGCCTGAACGGCTGCACGGGGAGTAAACCGGCCGGTCCGTGGTGCGGCTGTCCGCCCGTTTTGAAATTTGTCGCTTCGAAGGCGACCATAATATTCCTGCGCGGTGTTATCCTTTGGTCATACAGGAAAGTCAATTCCAGGCTGAAGGCTTTCAAGGCCGGTATGATTCCTGGATCAGAATGGAGGAGGGTAACACCATGAAAAGAAACTTCACCGAACTGGTATTCATCCTTGACAGGAGCGGCTCGATGGCAGGGCTGGAAAGCGACACCATAGGCGGCTTCAACGCGATGCTGAAAAGGCAGAAGAATGAGCCGGGAGATGCCGTGGTCACCACCGTTTTGTTCGACGACAGGTTCGAACTGCTGCATGACAGGATAGATATAAAGGCTGTAAGGCCTATCACCGAAAAGGAGTATTACGTCCGCGGCAGCACGGCCCTTCTGGATGCCATGGGTCATACCATCAGTAAAATAGCCAATGTGCAGAAGCAAACGGCAGAAGAGCACAGGGCGGACAGGGTGATGTTCGTCATTACCACGGACGGTATGGAAAACGCCAGCCGTGAGTATACCTATGAAAAAATAAGGGATATGGTCAGGCGTCAAAAGGAGAAGTACGGCTGGGAGTTCATTTTCCTCGGTGCCAACATCGACGCGGTTTCGACTGCCGAAAGTGTCGGAATAACCGCGGACAGGGCGGCAAACTTCGTAAATGACAGCGAGGGGATCAGCCTGAATTACAAGGCCGTCAGCGAAGCGGTAAGCGCATTCCGTGCCTCCAGACCGATCCATGGGGACTGGAAAAAAGATATCGACAGCGATTATATCAAAAGGGGAGGCAGAAGTAAAAAGCTGCATTAAGAAAAGCTGTAACTGCATCAAACAATTGAGACTGAGATCACATTAAAAGAGATGCCTGCAGAACAGGGTCCAGTCCCTGCGCTGCAGGCAGTTTTACTGATAGATATCATATATATGTCTTAAAGGATCTTGAATGATACTGCCCATATTGACGATTATAGACATCGCATATATTGACAGCGGATATTGCAGCAAATCGTCACAGGTATCCAATATATCGATATTTATGTGCATACTTTACTGCGTATTCTATACGGATATCTTAAGTGCCTGATTCATGCGTACGCATGGAATCTGATCCCGGGATCAACGATCCTGCACTGCGTAGCTGTCGAAGTATCCCTGGATGTATATCACCGGCGTTCCCTTGTCGCCGCTGCCGCTGGTCAGGTCGCACAGCGAACCTATCAGGTCGGTCAGCCTTCTTGGTGTCGTGCCCTGGGATACCATCTCTCCCTCGAGATCCTTTTTCTTGTTCCTGATGTATTCGGAGATCGCCTTTTTCTGTTCTTCTCCCCTCAGGTTCCTGAACTCGTTGTCGGCAAGGTACTTCAGCTTCACCTCGTTTGGAGTGCCTTCAAGGCCTGGAGTATAGCCGGGCGATACAACGGGATCGGCCAGTTCCCATATCTTGCCCACAGGGTCCTTGAACGCGCCGTCCCCGTAAACCAGGACTTCGACGGTTTTGCCTGTGAGTTCCTTCAGGCGGGCCTGTATATTTTCAGCAAGCCGGCTGCAATTGCGCGGGAAAAGTTTGACCTTGTCATCCGTGGCCTTGTTTGAGCCAAGCAGGCCGTAAGTCTCGTTGTATCCGCTGCCGTTGACCGGTGCTGTCAGTATTTCGTCCAGGCCGTACACTGTTTCCGCGCCGGCGGATCTCAGGATCCTTTTGGTACGCGCCCTGGTATGGATATCGCATGCCAGCACATTTTTCGTATATTCGAGGATCGTCCTCGGGTTGTTCGAGAATATGATCTCGCACTCGATCCCGAACTCTTCCGCCAGCGATTTATAATAATCGATATAGTCGATGCCTGTGAAAGTGTGCTTCCTGTTGCCGAACAGTTCACGGAACTGTTTCAGTGTGAGCACATCGGTATAAGGATTGATGCCTTTTTCGTCAAGCGAGTCGATGTCCACGAGGTGGTTGCCGACTTCGTCGGCCGGATAGCTGAGCATCAGCACTATCTTCCCAGCGCCCTTGGCTATGCCGCGAAGGCAGACCGCGAAGCGGTTCCTGCTGAGGATCGGGAAAATAACTCCGATGGCCGACTTTCCGAATTTCGAGCGGACATCCTCG
>DAOSCC010000126.1:0-224 GCA_035361135.1 Clostridiales bacterium
GTTGTAATATATAGTACAGGTGATTTTATGAAGCTCAGGATACATGCTTTTTTTGTGCTTTTGATCATAACGAAGGCCTGCATATATTATAACCTGGTAGGTATTGAGAAGTATCCGCTCGCCACTGTGCTGCTGACAGCCGTATATATGGCTGTCATATATTTCATATGCGGATCGAAAAAACTGGCATATTGTTTTATCAGCCTGCTGATCTCTGTACTTAT
>DAOSCC010000126.1:234-7055 GCA_035361135.1 Clostridiales bacterium
GGCAAATGTACTGTATAACAGATATTTCCATATGTTCTTCTCATTGAACATTATCCTGCAAGCAGGCAAGCTAAAGGAAGTCGGAGGAGTCGCCTTTGACCTGCTGAAGCCGGCGGACCTGCTTTTGTTTATCGACCCGGTCCTGCCTGTCATACTCATCGCCGCGTCAAATAAACACAGGACAGGGCAGAAACGCGGAGCAGGATGGACAGGCCCTGTATCAAGGGCGGCAATGTTTCTCGCGATGGCGGGATCCTTTGCGTTCTTTGCCGTGAATCCGACGGACAGCAAGCTTGTCACAGCAGTCAATCACCAGGAGATATTCACCTGGTATTTCAGGGACAGCCTCGTCAGGTCTGAAACTGATACAGCCGATGCAGCCGATACGGAAAAAATGGAAATTGGGACAGCTACTGCCGAACAGTTGAGCGGCGAAGGTTACCTGAACGGGATTGCGGCCGGAAGGAATCTCATCGTTATCCAGATGGAGTCATTTCAGAATTTCCTGATAAATGCAGTGTACAACGGCCGTGAAATCACTCCGAACCTCAATAAGCTGGCAGCCGGTGAATCTATCTATTTCAGCAGTTATTACCAGCAGCTCGGCAGAGGCAATACATCAGACGCGGAGTTCGTGACAAACAATTCGCTTTACCCTGTCATATTCGGCCCGGCATATGAACTGTACCAGGGCAACCGCTTCTACGGCCTGCCGTGGGTCCTCAAGGAGAACGGCTATCGGACGGTCGCCCTCCATGGTTATAAAAAGTCTTTCTGGAACAGGGATAAGGCTTTTCCCGGGCAGGGTTTCGACATGTTCATCGGCGAGGAAGATCTCGCGGTCGATGAAAAAATCGGCTTCGGCCTGTCGGACAAGTCCTTCTTCAGGCAGGCGGCAGAGCATTTAAAAAATATGGAGCAGCCGTTTTACAGCTTCATCATAACCCTGTCTTCACATGTCCCCTACAAAATGCCTGCCTCCTGCCAGGAACTCGAACTGCTGCCGGGAGACGAAGACACGCTTTTCGGAAACTACATCCAGGCAGTCCATTATACTGATGAAGCAATAGGCGAGTTCATTAACTACCTGAAGGAACTGGGCCTGTACGACAATTCGATCATCGCGCTGTACGGCGACCATTTCGGCATAGACTGCAAAAATGAGGCCGCCGAACAGGTAAAGGCCTTCCTCGGGCGAGACTATACCTACAACGAGATGCTTAACATACCATTGATAATACACATCCCCGGCTCAGGCATACATGAAACGGTCGAAACAACGGGAGGACAGGTGGATTTCATGCCGACAGTGCTTAACCTTTTGGGGATCTCCGGAGAGAACCTGGTAATGTTCGGCCATGACCTGCTTCAGGCCGGATCAGGCTTTGTCGCATCCCAGACCTACATGCTCAAGGGTTCTTTCATTGATGACGAAAAAGTTTTTGAGATGGCAAGGACAGGCATATTCGAAGACAGCAAAGCATGGGACAGAAAAACGGGAGAGCCTGTAAGCATCGACACATGCCGTGAAGGATATGAAAGAGCCATAAAGGAAATAGCAAAATGCACATATCTGCTGGAAAACGACCTGCTCAGAGGCATGGACCTGGGGGGGGGAACCACAGCCGCCAGGGGCGGAAATCTCACTGATATCGGCCAGTCCGTCAATGAGATCCTCACGAGCCACGGCACTGTAACTGACATAGGCACGATGGACAGGATCGGTGAAGATCCAGGTATTCTTGATACGATGTACGGCGAAGGCTTTAAACTGTACTTCGCAGAATTACAAGCCAAAGAGCCCGGAACGCTCGCGCTGCCGGACGGGCACAGTTTTGACAAACTTGCGTCATGGCTCTCCGGGCATTCGGACTCATTCCTGGTCGTCCCTGTTACCGTCGGCGATATCAGTGTCCTGGAGAACCTGAAAAAGCTGTATCCGGACATATGCCGGCAAATAATCCCGCAGATAAGCGATTTGGGCGACTATGTAAAAGTGGAATACCAGGGATTCAGAAGGATCATACTTGATCTGAGATCATCCGGCATAGATGCGGACAAGCTGGCTGTATTCCTGGACAGGAACAGGGTTTCGGGGGCAGTACTGTCAGAAGGACAGCTTTCAGACGCGCAACTGCTTGAAGTACTTGAGTCGAGAGATGTTGCCGTGCTAAAATAAGGTGCCGGAGAGGTTGCCTTGCGTCCTGTTTTTGTTGACAGTTTCGACAATAAAGATATAATTTGTTTTGACCGGTCCGGAGATAAGTGCCGGCAGTGCTGCCGGCTATAAGGCGATCAGAAAAAGAAAGAAGGATGGACATATATGAAGCTTGGTATAGTAGGCCTGCCCAATGTAGGCAAAAGCACACTTTTCAACGCAATAACGAAGGCCGGCGCAGAAATAGCCAATTATCCCTTCTGCACCATTGAACCGAATGTGGGTATCGTCCCGGTGCCTGACGAAAGACTGGACAAACTTGCCGAAATGTACAATCCTGCCAAAGTGACACCGGCAACAGTTGAATTTGTGGATATAGCGGGCCTTGTCAAAGGGGCCAGCAAAGGTGAAGGCCTTGGGAACAAGTTTCTCTCGCATATCCGGGAGGTCGATGCGATAGTGCATGTGGTCCGTTGCTTCGATGACAGCAACATAGTCCATGTTGACGGTTCCGTATCTCCTTCCAGGGATGCTGAGACGATAAACCTCGAGCTTATTTTCGCGGACCTGGAAATGCTGGAAAGACGCATCGACAAGGCGAAAAAGATGCTGAAAGGCGACAGGAAATACCAGGCGGAAGTCGAACTGTACGAAAGGATAAAAGAAACCCTGGAATCCGGGATGCCGGCAAGGGCAATGGATTTCACCGAAGAAGAGCAACACCTGGTGGACCAGCTTTTCCTGCTCACTTCCAAACCTGTCCTGTATGCAGCCAATATCTCGGAGAATGATCTGCAAAACAGTGAGAATCCTTATGTTAAAGAACTCAGTGAGATCGCCCGCAGGGAAGGCGCGGAGATAATGGTGATCTGCGCGAAACTCGAAGAAGAAATCGCCCAGCTGGAAGATGAAGAAAGGAAGCTGTTCCTCGAAGAACTCGGACTGAAGGAGTCAGGTCTCGACAAGCTGATAAAAGCAAGCTACAGGCTTCTTGGCCTTATGAGTTTTCTGACCGCAGGCCCGACGGAAGTAAGGGCATGGACCATAAGAAAAGGCACCAAAGCGCCGCAGGCCGCCGGCAAGATACACAGTGACATGGAGAGAGGTTTCATAAGGGCCGAGATCGTATCATACGACGACCTGGTCAGGTACGGTTCATATGCTGCGGCACGCGACAACGGACTTGTCCGTTCCGAAGGAAAGGATTATGTCATGCAGGAGGGAGACGTGGTCGTTTTCAGGTTCAATGTTTAACTATCATGCTTCTGATATTTTGCTATCAGGCTTTTGGTTGCGGAGCAGGGAGTCTTTTTTTCTCTGCTTCGTTTAATATGTTTTCAAGATCGATTATGGAGTACAACATATCCTCTTTTTTGCCGATCTTCTTAAGGTATGACGCGGTCCCGGCATTTACGACAGACGGGGCTTCTTCCACCTCATTTTCCGCAAACCTGATGATCTCTGTCACGTCGTTGACCAGGAATCCTGCATACTTCTCGCCTATCCTGGCAACAAGGATCTTTGTCTTTTTATTGACATCCATGTTCCCCAGTTCAAACCTCTTCACAAGGTTTATAACGGGAAGTACGGTGTCCCTGTAATTGATGACCCCTTCGATGAAAGAAGGCATCTTCGGCATCCTGACAGGCTCCTGGTATCTTATTATCTGGAATACCTGCGATGCGTCGGCCCCGAACAACTGGCCGTTAAGGTTGAATATTACGACATTCAGTTCACTCATATGACAGCCTCCCTGGTATTTGGCCCCTGGCCGGTCCTGCGCCGGAAAACAGTTGCCAGTTATATTATAGCACAGAATTTCGACACATTGTAACCAAAAAACTCTCTTGACAGTAAAAACACACCATGCTAAGATTATATAAATTTATTCACTGCAAAAACATGCAATTAAACTGACAAAGGCAATGACCAAGGGAAAGTAGGCCGCACGATGCCTGTATACCAGGAAGCGTTACGGAATTCCGCAATCAGGTTCGTTCCGTAACAGTTCCGTGCAGCGAGCCGGGAATGGTGGGAGCCCGGCCTGGTATGACGGTCGAAGTTCCCCTTTGAGCCGCAGGCTGAAAGATACAGTAGGCCGAGCCGGGTTTCCCCCGTTACAGGGATAGCGCATGATAGTGCGTGACAGAGTGGGCGTTTGCCAATTTGAGTGGTACCGCGTGGAGTATAACTCTTCGTCTCATACGAGATGAAGAGTTTTTTAATTAATGTGCAATATCCGATTCAACTTGAAGGAGGACTGATGTCATGATCGTAGTAATGAGCAGGAACGCCACGAAGCAGGAAATCGACAATGTTGAAAATAAGCTACGGGAACTTGGTTTCAAAACACATCCGATCGTAGGAGAAGTAAAAACCGTTATTGGCGCCATCGGCGACAAACGTATCCTGAATACTGTAAACATCACCACGATGCCCGGAGTCGAAAGCATCGTTCCTATCATGAAGCCGTTCAAACTGGCAGGCAGAGAACTGAAACAGACTCCAAGCATCATCGATGTCGGCGGGATAAAGTTCGGAGGAAAGGAACTGGCTGTCATTGCCGGACCATGTGCCATAGAAAGCGAAGAGTCTTTTATAGAAACGGCCCTGAAAGTGAAGGAAGCAGGCGCGTGCATCCTGAGAGGAGGAGCCTTCAAGCCCCGTTCTTCCCCATATTCTTTCCAGGGGCTTCAGGAAGACGGGCTCAGGATCATGGCAAAAGCACGTGAAATCACGGGCATGAAGATCGTTACCGAAGTAGTGGACACCCGGGACGTCGAACTGGTGGCATCCTACGCGGACATGATCCAGATAGGCGCAAGAAACATGCAGAATTTCAGGCTTCTTCATGAAGTGGGCCTCACTTCGAAACCCATACTGCTTAAGCGCGGCCTGGCCGCCACGATCGAAGAATGGCTCATGGCGGCGGAATATATAATGAACGCCGGAAATGAGAACATCATTTTGTGTGAAAGAGGCATACGAACTTATGAAACTTCGACAAGAAACACGATAGATATCAGTGCGGTACCGGTAGTAAAAGAACTCTCCCATCTGCCGATTATTGCGGATCCGAGCCATGCCGCAGGCAACTGGAAGTATGTCGCCGCCCTGTCCAGGGCCGCTGTAGCTGCAGGTGCCGACGGGCTCATCGTCGAAGTCCACATCGATCCGCCAAACGCCCTGAGTGACGGGCCCCAGTCCCTCAGGCCGATAAAATTCAAGCAGCTGATGGAAGAATTGGAACTGGTAGCCGCTGCCGTCGGGCGTACAATCAGAAAATCCGGGACAGACGATGTCCCGGAAAAAACCGGTAGGCCGAACTGATATAATGTCAGGGACCTCCGTGTCCCGGAGGTCCCATCAGTCCAATTCCTGTTTCCTTTCGAGTTCTTCCCTGGTCATGCCTATCTCATCATAGCAGGCCACTATGTTCTTGCCTATCGCCTTGGCATGGTAAAGCGCCTGGTCGGCCATTTCTATAACATCCTTTATATTTGGAGCATGCACCGGATACTGGGCAATGCCGCAGCTTGCAGTCACAACCTGCCTTCCGAACTTGCTTCCCAGCCGGATGCACTGTTTCTCAAGTTGTTTCCTGATCCTTTCGCCAACGCTCTTGGCTATGATGACGTCCATATCCCTTATCATTATCAGGAACTCTTCTCCCCCATATCTCACGGGTATATCGGTTTTCCTGATGCACTGCTTTATAATATCTGCAAAGAGTTTCAGCAGCTTGTCCCCTGAAGCATGACCGTAAGAATCATTATAACCCTTGAAATTGTCAAGGTCGAACATCAGTATGTTTATCACGGAATTCCATGCGTCTGCATACGCCGCTTCCTCCCTGATCTTCTGGTCGAAATAGTGGCGGTTGGCAAGCCCGGTCAGCTTGTCGGTGCGGGCAAGCTTGAATTCCTTCTTCCTGAGTTCGTCGTATTTCTTCACTTCAAAGCTCAGCCTTGTTACTGCGAACGCAGCCAAAAGGAACAGGAAATCATATATTATCAGTCTGAACCAGTTGAGCCTGGTGTTGAACAGCATTGAAGACAGGAAACAGAACCCTGAATAAAATACGGCTGTAAAACCGGTTATCCTGACAGTGCCGGGCAAATCATTCTTTATGCCGTACAGGCACAGCGGCAGAAAATAAAAAATATACAGGTCGGAATTTATCCCGCCTGTGAAAAGAATAAGCAGCGAAATAGCGACTATATCGATATAGAGAAGGGATCCTGCGTACTTCTTCCCGTTGTTGAGGCAATATGCAGTCACAGCGCCGTTGTAGACCGCAATGACAGCAAGCGACTCAAGTATCGGGTACCCCTGGGTGTCAAAGCTGCTGCCCGTAATGGACAGTATAGCTGTAAACAGGAATACGAGCCACCGGTAAACCAGTATTATGATTACTCCCTGGTTCCCATACCTGATGCTCTTGGCTTCTTTTCGGGTATTGATCCGGTTCGGTCTTTCGTCCACCACTTCTCACCTGCGTTTTAGATGTTGGGGATCAGGTTTATCGGGGCGCCGGTCCCTTGACCCGGAATTCAGCTTCTTCTTCAACAAGTTCTCCGTTTTTGTAGTAAATCCTGATACAGGCGGCATTTTCACTGTCTCCGGCTTGCTGGTCTATCGGGATATATATATCTACATTTTT
>DAOSCC010000127.1:0-7015 GCA_035361135.1 Clostridiales bacterium
CGCGGCCTACGCCATCGTCTCCTACCAGACCGCCTATATGAAGGCGCATTATCCGGTCGAATTCATGGCGGCAACGCTCAACAGTTTTGTCGGGAACAGCGACAAAATATCATATTATGTACAGGAATGCAGGCAGGAAGGAATCGAAGTGCTGCCGCCGGATGTCAATGAAAGCGATGTGAGGTTTACGGTGGCAAACGGTAAAATAAGATTCGGAATGGCTGCCGTAAAGAATGTCGGGGAAAGCGCGGTGCGGGAACTGATAGACGAAAGGGACAAAAGAGGCCTGTTCAAAAACTTCTATGACTTCTGCGAGCGCATAGGAGAGAGGGATTTCAACAAAAGATGCGTCGAAAGCCTGATAAAGTGCGGAGCGTTCGATTCATTCGGCGTATACAGATCGAAAATGATGGCTGTCTATGAAAAGTTGCTTGAAAGTGCCCAGCAAGGCAAAAAGAGCAGGGTGGAAGGCCAGCTTTCGTTATTCGAGATGTCCGGACAGATACAGAAAATGAAAACAGAGGAAAGCTATCCGGACCTTAAGGAGTTTTCCAGGGAGATGCTGCTTTCGATGGAGAAGGAGATGCTTGGCCTGTACATTTCGGGGCATCCTCTTGATGAGTTCAAGAATGAACTGATGGAGCAGATAACTGTCAACAGCAAGGACATCAATGCATACGGAAGCGAAGGGGAGGATGACGGTTCAGGCGGAACAGGCCTCATCGATGGGATGCTTGTTACAGTGGGCGGCATAATCACGGAAGTGAAGACGAAAACCACCAGGAGCAATAACCTGATGGCTTTCGTGACACTGGAAGATCTCTACGGAAGTATGGAGGTGATCGTATTTCCGACAGTGCTGACCAGGTACAGGCATCAGCTGACCAGCGACAATGTGGTGATTATAGACGGACGCATCAGCATAAAGGAAGAGGAAGTGCCCAAAATCATATGTGAAAACGTAAGGATGCTGAAAAAGAAAGAGATCAGTGAAAACGGGCATGTAATGGGCGCAAACGGGGTTTCTGCAAAAAACGAACGGTACGAGATACTGTATATCAGGAGCGATATACAGGAAAACAGCGATATGATGAAGTCGGTGATCTCGCTGCTGAAATTCTTCAGCGGGAAAGTTCCCGTGGTCTTCTGCAGGTCTGATGAGACGGGAAATATTGCTAGAGCAAATATGGGCGAATATCGTGTCGATGCTTGTGATACACTGCAAAGAGAGCTAAAGGAAAGGTTCGGAGAAGATAACGTCAAGCTGGTTTCCAAGGCGATGCAGAAACAGCAATGATACGCTGAAACGCTCTAATACCAGCCTTTATCGGCCGCCTGGCCAAAATATCATGTTGATTTTTCAGGTGAAATAATATATAGTAGTCTCGAGGTGGTTTTTTTGGACTGGGAGTTGGACAAGCTTATAGGAGAATTCATTGTAGTCAGGGCAGAAGAGAACGGAGTAAACGTCATAGGTCTTACCAGAGGCAAAGACACCAAATTCCATCATACGGAAAAACTTGATAAGGGAGAGGTTTTGCTGGCACAGTTTACGGAGAATACTTCCGCTATAAAAGTGAGAGGAAAATCCAGGATATTATGCCGCCACGGTGAGATCATTTCCGGTGAATAGTCCGAAAAGGGGCGTGTTTTTATGTGGACAGTAGTATACATGGCTCAAAGCAAGGAAATAGCGACTGCACTGCAGGAGTTGCTCACTAAAGAAGGAATTCTCGTAAAACTGAGACCAATCAGTAAAAATCACGATAACAGCGACGATTATTACGAGGTACTTGTTCCGGAGGCCGAAGTCGAAGAAGCTCACAGCGTCATTATCGAAAAGGGCTATTGATGGAATTGCGCAAACTGATAACTCAAGTGAGACCCGTGTATACCATGGCACGGGCTTAATTTTAAAGAGGGATGTAAGGACCGGGAGGAATCATGTTCGTATCAGAAACTCCATTGGTGGTAAGATATGCGGAAACGGACCAGATGGGCGTGGTGCACCATTCCAATTACCCGATATGGTTCGAAGCCGGAAGGACGGATTTCATAAGGAAGGTGGGCATGCCTTATTCGGTGATAGAGCAGAAGGGAGCGATGCTGCCGCTGCTCGAACTGAGGTGCCGGTTCATGAGCTTTGCCAGGTATGAAGACAACATAATAATAAAGACGTACATAAAGGAATTTACAGGTACGAGGCTCTGCTTCAGCTATCAGGCCGTAAGGGAAGAGGACGGCAGGATACTGGCCGAGGGAGAGACGCTGCACTGCTGGACCAGAAGGGATCTGAAACCCGTAAACATAAAAAAATACATGCCTGAAATATATGAATTAATAGAAAAGGCAGCAAAAGACAATTGATGTTCACGGGCCGTATAATTGTACAATGACGGTTTTATATGATAAACTATTCTGTATAAGCGATATAGGCGGTGAAACATGAATATCCCGAACATACTGACAATATTGCGCTTTTTGCTGATACCTGCATTTGCATATTTTCTCAGTGTACGCAGTTACGTCGTTGCAGTGCTGCTGTTTCTTGCCGGCGGGCTGACCGATGTCCTGGACGGTTATATCGCCAGGAGATATAACCTGATAACGTCATGGGGGAAAATAGCTGATCCGATGGCTGACAAACTGATGCAGATAACGGCAGTCGTCATATTGTCGGCGGTGCTGAAGATAATACCGATAGAACTGGTGCTCGTGATCCTTGCAAAAGAGATCCTTATGGGCCTGGGGGCCCTTGTCCTGTACAGGCAGAAAAAATACGTGGTTTCTGCCAACTGGTACGGGAAGATGACCACCGTTATTTTTTATCTTGCCATCGTATTGCTGATATTCGATGAGCCTTTCGGAAGATGGACCCTGCTTGGCGTTGCCGTTAACCAGCTGGTATTCATATTGGCCGTGGCAGCCACGTTGTTCGCTTTCTTCATGTATTTCAGGTCATATCTCAGAATCAAGCAGCAGAAACAGTAAAGGGATCCTATGTTCGGATATATCGTTCCGGAAAAACCGGAGATGAAAATAAAAGAGTACGAGCTTTTCAGGGCTTATTACTGCGGAGTTTGCAGGGCGATAGGAAGGCGCTGCGGCCAGCTGAAACGGCTGACGCTCAGTTATGACACTACGTTCCTGGCCGTCCTCCTGTCGGCGGCATCCGGTGAGAAAGTACAGGTCATGAAAAAGAGGTGTGCCCTGCATCCCCTTGAAAAAAGACATGTTATCAGCGGCAGTTCTGCCGTGGACTATGCCTCAGACATAAACATCATACTGGCGTATTATAATCTGGAAGATAAGAAACGTGACAAAGATTCGCCGGTTTCAGCGTCCGCACTGGTTTTGCTGAAGGGAGCTTTCAGGCGGCTCAGAAGGAAGTATCCTGAAAAGTGCCGCATAATGGAACAGCGGCTTGATGAGCTCGTCCGGCTGGAGAAGCAGCAATGCCCTTCGATGGATATGGCCGCGGAGCCGTTTGCAAGGCTGATGGAAGAAATAACTGCGTATGAGCCGCTGTGTACCGGCAAGGACACCGAGAAGATACTCAGGTGGCTCGGCTATAACCTGGGCAAGTGGATATACCTGCTGGACGCATTTGACGATCTTGAGACGGACATAAAAAGAGGGAATTACAATCCGTTTGTCTGCCAGTTCGGATATACCGGCCAGGATGTGGACGGATTCAGGAATGAGATAAGGGAAAAAGCCGGGTTCACGCTGTTTTACACGCTCAGCGAGATAGCCCGGGCTTTCGAACTGCTGGAGGCCAAAATAAACAGGGGCATACTTGAAAATATAATATATATCGGAATGCTCAGGAAAACAGAAAATATTCTTGGTATAAGGAGATGCGGCGAAGTTGAAGAATCCGTATGAAGTTCTCGGGATAAGGGAAGGCGCAAGCGAGGAGGAAATAAAAAAAGCATACAGGGAACTGGTAAAAAAATATCATCCCGACCAGTACAGGGACAATCCGTTGTCGAAATTGGCGGAGGAAAAACTTGCCGAGATAAATGAGGCTTATGATTATCTTATGAAAAACGTGTCCTCAGGCGGAAACAGCCAGTACAGCGGCGGCGCATCGTACGGCCGCAGCGGGGCCGACGGCTGGAGCGACAGCGGGAGTGATTTTTTCAACCAGGTGAAGTCCCATATAAACAGCGGGAATATCAGGCTTGCAGAGGAAATGCTGGACAGTTCGCGCAGCCGTCCCGCCGAATGGTATTATCTCAAGGGCATCATATTCATACGCAAGGGCTGGTACAACGAAGCATACACGCATATCCAGAGGGCCGTCAATATGGATCCGGCCAATTACGAATACAGAAGCGCGCTTGACAGGATGAACACGTCATACAACGCATACCGGACGAACCCGTTCAACAGCGGGCGTTACAGGAGCGAACCTGATCTGTGCACTATATGCCAGTGCCTGTGGTGTTCCGACTGTTGCTGCGAATGTATGGGCAGCGATCTGATAAGCTGCTGCTGATATTGGGAGGAAGTCCGGATGAGAGGTCCCTTCAAATCAAAAACCATTGCATTGAACGGCGTGCTGGGAGCTCTTGCAGTGATATGCCTGCTGCTGGCCGATGTACTGCCGACAAGCAAGATATCCTTATATGTGCTGAGTTCCTTTTTCGTTTCCGTTGCCATAATCGAAGGAGGCATCCGGGCAGGCTTGATATTTTACGCAGCCACCGCTCTCGTCGGATTCATTATATTGCCTGACAAGATAAGCATGATACCGTATGTGCTCTTCTTCGGAACATATGGTATAGTCAAATTTTACATTGAAAAGCTGAACTGCATTGTAATAGAATATGTCCTAAAGGTCATTTTCTTCAATGCCTGCGCCGGCCTGGCACTTCTGGCTGCCGGAAGCCTGTTCGAAGGGGGACTTGCGTCCGGTTTGCCATGGGGGATTCTCGCAGGTATATGCCAGGTCATATTTCTGGTTTATGATATCGTGTATACCTTGTTCATAAACTATTACAGGGACAGGCTCAGGACGAGAATACTGAAGAGATGACCTGAAAACAGTGACAGTCAGGGGAATTGGATCCAATGGAAGAAAGAACGCTTCGAATCCTGGAATTCGTTAAAATAAAAGAAAAACTGGTATCACTCTGCTCTTCCGAACTGGGGAAAGAGCTCGCATCTGTTCTTTTGCCGCAGACACAGCCCGAAGAAGTGGAGAGGATGCTGAAAGAGACGTCCGACGCGGTGGACTTCATACTGAGGAGGGGAAGCCCTCCCCTGGGAGGCATCCATGATATAAGGGACACGCTCAGAAGAGTGGAACTCGGGACTGCTCTCAACCCTGGCGAACTTCTCAGGGTGGCAGATACACTCAGGGCAGCCCGCAATTTGAAGAATTATGCCTCCGAAGCCGACCCGCGTGCGGATGAGAGCGGCAATCACATCAGGAACCTTATCGCGTCCGTCACGCCGAACAAGCGCATCGAAGACAGCATAAACGCCGCGATCATCAGCGATGAGGAAATTTCGGACAATGCAAGCAGCACGCTTGCGAGTATAAGGAAAAGAATCAGGGAGGAGCAGGAATCCCTCAAGGATAAACTGAACTCGATGATCCATTCCTCCAAATACCAGAAGTTTATGCAGGAATCCATCGTCACGATCAGGGAAGACCGCTATGTGATCCCGGTAAAGGCTGAGTACAGGAACGAGATCCCAGGCCTGGTGCACGATTCGTCAGCCAGCGGGGCCACGGTCTACATCGAGCCGATGGCTGTGGTCGAAGCCAACAACAACATAAAGCAGCTCAGGATAAAAGAACAGCTTGAAATAGAGAGGATACTTCAGGAACTGACCGGCGAGGTCGCAGGCATCATCGAACCCCTGAAGGCCAACATGACGCTGTTCGCACAGTTGGATTTCGTATTTGCAAAAGCAAAGCTGAGCCTTGATCTCAAATGCGTATGCCCGAAACTGAACAGGGAAAAAAGGATCAATATCAAAAAGGGCAGGCACCCGCTTCTTGACAGCAAAACGGTCGTTCCCATCGACCTTTGGATAGGAGAGAGGTTCACGACTCTTGTCATCACCGGGCCGAATACCGGCGGTAAGACGGTGACACTCAAGACCGTCGGACTGTTTACCCTCATGGTCCAGTCAGGACTGCACGTCCCGGCTGCAGAAGGCACTGAGATGAGCGTATTCGACAATGTATTTGCGGATATAGGCGATGAGCAGAGTATCGAACAGAGCCTGAGCACTTTTTCGTCCCATATGAGAAATATCGTGGAAATATTGTCCCGGGCGGATGATATGTCCCTGGTGCTTTTTGACGAGCTTGGCGCCGGTACTGATCCTACGGAAGGCGCCGCACTTGCCATGTCCATACTCGAAAACCTCCACGGCAGGGGAGCCATCACTATCGCTACGACGCACTACAGTGAACTGAAAGTTTATGCCCTTACCACGGACGGCGTCGAAAACGCCTGCTGCGAATTCGATGTGGAGACTCTTAGGCCGACATACAGGCTCCTGATCGGTGTGCCCGGGAAAAGCAACGCATTTGCCATCTCGAAACGACTGGGGCTTTCCGACGACATTCTTGACAGAGCCAGGGAGTTCCTTTCCGGTGAGGAAATTCAGTTCGAAGACGTACTGATGACCATCGAAAGGAACCGGAGGGAGTCCGAACAGGAAAGGCTGCAGGCTGAAAGTCTCAGGCTCGAGATAGAGAAACTGAAGAAAGAGCTCGAAGAACAGAAATATAAGCTCAGTTCACAAAGGGAAAAACTCCTGCGGGAGGCGAGGGAAGAGGCAAGAAGGATACTGCTCGATGCAAGGAAAGATGCCGGTGATATCCTGGAGGAAATGAAGCAGGCGACAAAACTGCAGGATGAAAAGGAGAGGAGAAGAGCGGCAGAAGAAGCAAAAGCAAAACTCAGGGGCAGCATCGGGAAGATCGAGGAGTCGCTTGCGGAAGGCCTTTTCCGGCGGAAAGGCTTCGTAAAGCCGCCGGAAAACC
>DAOSCC010000128.1:0-7006 GCA_035361135.1 Clostridiales bacterium
AGCCTGGACCGCGTCCGCATGTATGACGGCATGCGGGTTCAGCGCATCCCTGATGGCCGATATCCTGTTTATATCCTGTATCGTTCCTGTCTCGTTATTGACGAGTATGATGCTTATAAGCGCCGTATCAGGCCTTATTTTTTGTTCAAGCTGCCCGGGTATTATCCGGCCGTTCCCGTCTACATCAAGATAATCCACGCTGTAACCCCTGCTTTCAAGATTCCTGTACACTTCAAGCACGGATGGATGCTCTGTTTTGGTGGTTATAACATGTTTCCCTTTCCTGGGGTTCGCGTCAAGATACCCGACTATGGCAAGGTTGTTTGACTCGGTGCCGCCCGATGTGAAAAAAATCTCCGAAGGCTGGGCTCCCAGCAAAGATGCTATGGTTTCCCTGGCGCCGGAGACAAGCCTTTCGGCTTCTATGCCTTTCGTATGCAGCGACGACGGATTGCCGTAGTATTTTGAAGCTACTTCGGCCATCAGCGAAGTGACTTCGTCATATTGTCTTGTTGTTGCACTGTTGTCCAGATATATTTCGGATAACATTCCATACCTCTTCAAACTTGCATGTCCGGAACTTAATTCGTCCGGGACTTATGCAATTCCTGCTATTGCCCGTTGCGTTTTTCTATAGATTATTATGTCCAATACCAGCCGCCTGAAAAATTATCCATATGGCTGACCCTTCCTATTATAGCACACTCTTATCTAAATGTTGCAGTTATTCGTCCCGTTATGATAAACTTATACTGAATTATGTCAAATTACGGTTTTCAGGGGGCAAAATGCTGGAGTTTTTAAAAAAGAATATAAATCTGGTTTGCTTTTTTGTTCTGTTCTCAATGGTGGTATCATTGTCCGCCTTTTCATATGCCCAGTATATTTCGAACAATCAGGATGCGGGCGACAGGATGCAGCCGTTTTCCGACGTGCCCGAAAACAGCTACGCATATGAACCGATCCACAGGCTCAGGCGAATGGGCGTAGCAAATGGTATTGGAAGCAACAGGTTCGGTTACGGCCGTACGATATCGAGGGGTGAATTCATCACTCTCCTGGTGAACTTGCTGGGCTTTGACGGAGAAGTCCCGCAGCAGGGTTCGTTTTCAGACAATAAAAACCCGAAAAAGTTTTACTATAAACCTGTCGAAATCGCACTTGAGCACGATATAATCTCAAATGAAACCGGCGCTTTCAGACCAGATGATCCGATCACCCGCCAGGAAGCTGCAGTAATGATCGTTAACGGCCTCGGTTATGCGAATCTTGCCGGCAGGCTCAGTTATTTCGATGCCCCGTACGAAGATGTGTCCGGATATTCAGGCCATATCACTATAGCAAGGGATTTTGGGATAGTAAGCAGGGCATCCGCTTTCAATCCTGACAGGCAGCTTAAGAGAGAAGAGGCAGCAGCGATGCTGGTGAGGATGCTGGACGTAATGGAAAGAAAAATCAGCGGGCTTAACGCTTTTTATGCAATAAGCTCTTCATCCCAGAGCGGCATGATCCCTGATCTCACTTCTGTATGCTTCGGCTGGAGCAGCCTGGGATATGACAGTTCTTCCGGAAACATAGTCCTCAACATGTCACGTACAGCGCTGGGACAGAATGATTATTACCTTCCCTCAGGATTCAGCAGCAGGCTGGAAACAGCCAAAAACGCCGGCGTACCTGCATACCTTATGGTTTACGCGGATCAGTCGTCCAGGATCAAAGACCCTGTTACAGGAGATGTGTACGGTCTTCCTGAATATGTATTCAATGATCCGGCAACATCTGAAAAAGTCATCTCTGAAATAGCCGACGCTCTCGAAGGCATTTCCCTGGGCAACGAGACCGGTTCGTTCGACGGTGTGGTCGTCGACTTTGAAGGTCTCAAAGGCGAAAGTGCGAAGAAAGGACTCAACGAGTTTCTGAGGAAGCTGAAAGAAAAGCTGGAACCCGAAGGGAAAAAGCTTCTTGTTGCAGTACATCCGCTGATGCATCCAAAACGGAGTGCTTCAAGTATGGACGGGTATGACTACAGGACGATCGGCGTGCTTGCTGACAAAGTTATACTGATGGCTCATGACTATGACGCCAAACGACTTACCAAATCTGAGGCGGAACGCGGCGTCACGCTCACTCCGCTGACTCCGATCGAAGATGTGTATTACGCGCTCCAGGCCATCACCGATCCGGTAACCGGGGTACAGGATAAAAGCAAGATCATGCTCCAGATATCATTTGACTGGACCGTCTGGAAAAAGCAAAACGGCAAAACACTGAACCAGGTGCCGCTGAAATACAACCTTGAGAACTTCATGAAGCTGCTGGACAGCGGCAGGGAGATATCGTTCTTTTACCATGAAGATTATGAAAATCCATATCTGAAATATACCGACTCCGAAACCGGCGTCGAATACACAGTCTGGTATGAAGACAAAAGGAGTGTACTGGCTAAGGTAAAGCTTGCAAGGTACTTCGGCATTGAAGGCATATCACTGTGGAGGCTTGGATCGATACCGGACCGCGAGGATCCCGGACAAAACAGTCCATATATGGACGTATGGCAGTCGATTCTGGCAGAGATGGACAGGTAATTCGTCAAAGAGGGAGCCTGATAATGTCCCCTTCGTAAATAGTGCTGTCTTTCAGGCCATTTACTGTTTTTATCTTTTCTATGTACTGCCGGATGTCGGTGTCGCCCCGGTATTCTCTAGCAAAGTCCCAGAGAGTGTCTCCCCTCTTTACAACGACTGTCTCATAATTATCTTCGGAATCCGCGCCGTTGGCAGCAACCGTGAAAACCAGGACAAACAGCAGAACTGTCAGCGTCATCAGGAATATGTTGAAACGTCTGCGGTTTTTAAGAACATATCTGTGCCTTTTAAGTACATATCTTCTTTCTTTCATATAATCATGTCACCACCTACAGAACACATGTTCTGTTCAGATTATACACGAACAGGTGTTCTGTGTCAATATATATTTCGAACATTTGTTTGACATTTTTTTGTTTTTTTAATATAATGGGATCAGTGGATAAAAATACTGGGTAAAAGTCAAAAGGGGTGTATAGGATGAGCAAAAAGCTTACTGAAAAGCAACAGCAGATCCTGGATTTCGTCAACAAGCAGGTCGAAGAGAAGGGATATCCGCCGTCAGTGCGTGAGATATGCAGCGCAGTCGGATTCAAATCCACTTCCACCGTGCACGGCTATCTTGAAAAACTGAGAAAAAACGGACTGATAGCCAAGGATCCTACGAAACCGAGAGCCATCAGGGTCATTGGAGGAACCAGGAAGGCACCCCGAAACGAAAACGAAGGATTGAAGGACTTTTACCCGGGAAAAGAACTGGTCGACGTGCCGATAGTGGGCAAAGTCACAGCCGGCCAGCCTATCCTCGCGGTTGAGAATGTTGAAGACACCTTCCCGCTGCCCGTAGATTTTGTCCAGAATTCCACCGCATTCATGCTGAGGGTCCAGGGAGACAGTATGATCGAAGCCGGCATACTCGACAACGACCTTGTCCTGGTAAAACAGCAGTCCACTGCCAACAACGGAGAAATAGTCGTGGCTCTCATCGGCGATGAAGCGACCGTCAAGACATTTTACAAGGAAAAGGACCATATAAGGCTCCAGCCCCAGAACAGGTACATGGATCCCATCATAGTCCGTGATAACATTGCTATACTTGGCAAGGTGATAGGCGTCTTCAGAAAGATGTAGCAGGTCTGATGACCCTTGCGTTTATTCCTTGTTGTCGTTGAAAATGAAGTTTACCACTTTCATCGGGCTTATGGTGGAAATTGCGTGTTTATAAACCAGTTGCTGCCTTCCGTCGGTATCCAGTATGACAGTAAAGTTATCGAATCCCTTTACCATGCCCTTGAGCTGGAAACCGTTCGTAAGGTAAATGGTCACCGGAAGGTGCTCTTTTCTGACCTGATTTAAAAATACATCCTGCAAATTGATATTTGATTTGTTCACCTGACAATCCTCCTCGATCATATATCCTCACTCCTGAATCATCTCCAAAAGTAAGGATCATTTTAATTCTACAAGATTATTCCAAACGTTTCAATACAATGATTAATTATTTTCTCTGCAGTCTCTTTGTAATCAGTATCTTCATCCATGTCCAGCCAGATTATTTCCCGGATCTGCCTGAACCACGTCATCTGCCTTTTGGCATACCGCCTCGTGTTACGTTTCAGGATTTCAACGGCTTCCTCCAGTGAGCACTCTCCTCTCAGATAAGGCAATATTTCCTTGTATCCGATAGCCTGCATCGCGGTGCTTCTTTTGTCATATCCCATTTCCACCAGGTGCCTGGTCTCTTCCACAAGTCCGTCCCTGATCATATTGTCGACCCTTTTGTTTATGCGCCGGTACAGTTCCTCCCTGTCCCAGTTGAGCCCGAAAACGACGTACCTGTACGGCGGCGGTTCGATCCTGGACATCCTTATATGTTCTGAGATCGTTTTTTGGGTATGTGTGTATACCTCTATGGCTCTTATGATCCTTTTGATATCGTTCTCATGTATTCTTTCCGCCGCCTCAGGATCGATCTCAACGAGCTTCTCATAAAGGTATCTGTTCCCCTTCTGCTCTGCCTCGGCCTTCAGGGCTTTTCTCAGGTCCTCGTCGCATATTGTCTCAGAGAAGTTGATGTTATAGATCAGAGAGTTAATGTATAAGCCTGTTCCGCCTGCAATGATCGGGCGACGGCCTTCCCTGATGATATCCGCGATGCATTCGAGAGCCCGTTCCCTGTATCTTGCGACGCTGTAATTTTCGTCCGGTTCCACCTCGTCGATCATGTAGTGCCTGATTCCTGACATTTCTTCCTTCCCAGGTTTGGCTGTGCCGATATCCATGTATTTGTATATCTGCATCGAGTCGGCGGAAACAACGCTGCCGTTTATGAGCCTGGCCAGTTCGATGGACAAACGGGTCTTTCCTGACGCTGTAGGACCTGCTATTACGATTACAGGTTCCATCCCGGCCATTCCCCCTCCTATCTGACAATTGTAACCAGCAGTAATATTATTTATACTATACGTTTGAACAATTTTTCCAGGTCGTATCTCCTGATCCTGTATATTGCAGGACGTCCGTGAGGACATGTATACGGGTTTTCCAAAGCCGACAGGTCGGCCAGCAACGCGTTTATTTCCCTCTCATCCAGTTTTCTGTTGGCTTTGACCGCTGATTTGCATGCCATCCTGTAAAGAGCTTCATCGGCAACGAGGCTTTTGTCTGTAACGTCATGGTACATGATGAAGTCAAGCGTTTCCGTAAAACATTCCCGGACATCCATGCCATCGTCGATCAGAGGCACTGATCTGATTATGACCGAATTCGTTCCGAAGCTTTCAAAAGTAAAGCCCAGTCTTTCAAAAAAAGATTTCTCACCCATTGCATATTCATATTCAGCACTTGTCAGGTCGACATGTATTGCTGACAACAGTATCTGTGATAAAGGCCTGTTCTGATCATATGCCTTTTTGAGTTTCTCGTACCTTATCCTTTCGTGGGCGGCATGCTGATCGAGCAGGAAAAGTTCGTCGGCGCCCTCAAGAAGTATATAGGTTGAGAACAGTTGCCCGATTATCCTTGTATTTTTAAAGAGATATGATATATCGGGCAAATCGCCTGTCCTGCCATCCATGTATTTTACATCGCCATCCGTATGGACGGTTTTGCAAATATTATCCGCTGCTTCTTTTTTCAGCATGACCTGTTGGTCCGCGCATCTGTCGCCTGGTTTTGCAGTTTCAGTTACACTGTTTTCTTTTTCAATACCTGCCAAAGTTCCTTCTGATGTTTCGCGCTGTTCCGTAAACAGGCCGAATGCTGCATCCTTCACGAACCCTGCGTCTTCGTTTATGCCTGTACCGTCCCGCTTATCTTCATAGATCCCGGCCTGCCTGTCAGCCTTATTCACGGTATCGGTCCGGTTCATGGAAGGTCCATCTTGAATATCCTTTTTTGGTCCATCTGCCTGATAACCGGATGTTTTCGACGGTACCATGCCATTTGCGCTGTATTCAACAGTGCCGGCATCCTGCTCCTGGTACCTGCCGGATATTGCCTCCTGGTATTTGAGGTCCAGTTCCTTTTTTACCAGTTCGAATTCCTGCTGGGTATATTGCGCCGTGTATGATGACCGTCCGGACACAGCTTTTCCCTTCTGAGGCGTCCATCCGGAGAATGGCCCTGATCCGGGCTGTAATACCGGATGTGTTCGTTCAGTGACCATACCATTTACTGTTATGCTATTTACTGTTATGCTATCGTTACCGGCGCTTCTCCCGGTACCTGAAAGCGTCCTGACAGCAGACTGCGACAAAAGGGCGTTGTTGACAGCGTGATAAATCGCCCTGAAAATATCCTGCTCATTGGAGAATTTGACTTCCATCTTTGACGGATGTACATTGACGTCTACTTTCGACGGATCCATACCGATATTGAGCACGATGAACGGGTACCTGTTTTTCATCAGGAAAGTCGAATATGCCGCATCGATGGCAGACGTGACGGTCTTATTCCTGATGTATCTTTTATTTATGTATATCGACTGGTTTACCCTGCTTGAACGGGCTATTTCGGCAAGTCCGGCATATCCGTCAAGTTTTATGCCTTTGTCTTCATAATCTACTTTCGCCAGATATTTTGCCGTTTCCGCGCCATAAATGCTGAAAATCGTGCTTTTAAGATCTCCGTTGCCCGGCGTGTGCATCACTTTCCTGCCGTTGTTCGTAAATGTGAAAGATATTCCGGGATGGGACAGCGCTATCCGGGTAAGTATATCTGCCGCATATCCTGCTTCCGCGGCGTCTTTCTTAAGGAACTTATACCTTGCCGGAGTATTGAAAAACAATTCGTTCACCGTTATGGAAGTACCTGCGGGACAGCCGGCCGGCCTGATTTCATTGATAGAACCGCCGGCTACCGTTACACAGATGCCCTGTACGCTGTCATGGGTCCTGGTAAGCATCTGTACTTTCGAAACA
>DAOSCC010000129.1:0-6999 GCA_035361135.1 Clostridiales bacterium
ACAGGATCATGAGGATGCTGTTCCTGTATAAATCACATCTGAGCCACTGGTTCAAATTCAGGAAATACCTGTGACCTGCTGAACCGGCGAATGACCCGGTCACACGGAACAAACGGGATAAGGCTATACGGAATAAACGACAGAGGTGACGCAATTGGATAACGGAGTTATCGATATGAAGAAATACGAGGAGTTTTTGCAGTCTCATCCGAAAGGCCATTTCATGCAGTCCCCGCAGTGGGCGGAGGTGAAATCCTTCTGGAAGAACGAGATCGTGACCGTGGAGGATGAAAACGGGAATATAAAGGGTTCGATGAGCCTGCTCATCAGGAAGATACCGATACTTCCGTATACCATGATGTACTCGCCTAGGGGCCCCGTTTGCGACCCTCATGACGGGGACACGATCAAAAAACTGCTTGAGAAGTGCAAGGCTCTGGCGAAAAAGTACCGCAGCTATGTCCTGAAAATGGACCCTGACATCGAGATCGAAGATACGCAGTTCGAACAGATAGTAAGAAAACTCGGGTTCAAGGTGAGCCGCGGTCTTAAGAACTATGAGGGCATCCAGCCCAGATTCGTTTTCAGGCTCGATCTGCGCGGCAAGACCGAAGAGCAGATCATGGCCGACTTCCATCACAAGGTACGCTACAATATCAGGCTTGCAGAGAGGAAAGGCGTGGAAGTCAGGGTAGGTACCAGGGAAGACATGGCCGTTTTCCACAGGATGATCGTTGAGACCGGAAAACGCGACAACTTTGTCGTCAGGAGCCGGGAGTATTATGAAAAGGTTTACGATTGCTTCGCCCCGGACCATGCCAGGGTCTACATCGCGAGCTATGAGGGCAAGCCTATCGCGGGCACTGTCGCCATCCTTTACGGAAACAAGTGCTGGTACCTGTATGGCGCGAGCATCAATGAGCACCGCAATCTCATGCCTAATTACCTTTTGCAGTGGAACATGATAAAATGGGCACTGGAATCAGGCTGCGACATATATGATTTCAGGGGCGTTCCGGGAGACCTGGACGAGAACAACCCCATGTACGGCCTTTACAGGTTCAAGGTCGGATTCAAAGGTAAGTTCACCGAGTTCGTGGGGATGCTTGATTATGTTTTCGACCCGTTCGTATACTTCATAGCAGAAAAAGCCATTTATGCCTTCCGTGAACTCAGGAGAAAAATATATAAGAGAAAGTAAAGAACAGTGAAAAAACAATCGAGTGTAAAAGGCTTTACCGTTTTAAGCGCGGCAAGTATCATTAATAAGCTGCTTGGCCTGCTGTATGTGCCCGTTGTTACGCTGATAATCGGCAATTATGGCAATGGTATACGCGAACAGGGCTATAAGCTTTACGAGCTGGCATTTGTCATAACCAATACCGGCATACCTGTCGCGTTGTCAAAAATCATATCAGAACAGCTGGCGTCATCAAGATATAAGCTTTCATACAGGACGCTGCGTGTATCCGCCGTACTGATGACAGCGGGAGGACTCTTTACCAGCATACTTACCGCTGCCCTGGCCGGCCCTGTGTCGAAACTGATGCAAACTCCGCAGGCATACTGGACGATCATGGCCTTGTCCCCCGCCTTGCTTTTCACTTCCATATCCTGCATATTCAGGGGCTATTTCCAGGGCAGGTCCAATATGGTGCCCACAAGTATATCACAAATAATAGAACAGGTCATTAATACCGTGCTGGCTGTATTGTTTGCCTGGCTTGCGTACCAGTGGGGACTGAAGTTTGCCGCAGGAGAGGGACTGGCAGGCGAAGAGATGGTCAACGAGGCGCTGAAATTTGCGGCGGCAGGCGCCACTGTAGGCGTATCTGCCGGAGCGATGGCAAGCGCCGGATACCTGTACTGGACTTATGCCAGGATTAAGGCTGAGATCATCGATGAATTCAGGTATTCGTCGACTGACGGATCCGAGATGTCGGCCACAGATATCCTTAAATGGATTGTAAGACTGGCTTTGCCTATAACACTTGGACAGGTAATGATATATGTGACGCAGCTGATAGATGCGGTAAATACCAAATCGAGACTGATGACTGCCGGTTTCAGCGATGTTGAGGCCACAAGCATGTACGGCGTCCTGGCGACGCAATACACAAAAGTGTTGTTTGTTCCTGTCGTGTTTGCGACGGCGCTTAGTACGGCCGTACTCCCGTCCATATCGGAGGCAGCTGCAGTCAATGACCGGGCTTTGTTGAACAGGAGGATATCAGAAGCTTTCAGGACCATATTCATGATAGCGGTACCTGCTGCTACAGGCCTTACGGTCATGGCAAAGCCTGTAATAAATATACTTTTCTTCAGATCGCCTGATGGCTGGGATCTGCTGATGGCAGGTTCGTGGACGATCATCCTCATTTCTCTGGTATCAGTGCAGACCTCGGTACTTCAAGGCCTGGGGAAGACTTATGTGCCAACCGTACATATGGTGATCGGTCTTGCCCTGAAGCTTATCGTGAACTACACGCTGATCGCTGTAAGATCGATAAACATCAAGGGCGCCATCATCGGTAACGCCGTATGCTATATCTTTGCGGCAGTCATGAATTACAGGGCGCTGAAGAAGCTGACAGGCATCAGGCTGAATGTCAGGAAGACTTTCAACAGGCCTCTGAGCGTGTCGATCATTATGGGCATTTTTGTGTATCTGATTTATCACGGGTTCGTATTCATGCTGGAATGGCTCATCAAAACAGTATTCGTATTGAATGCTGTTTGCTGCTTTGCTGCGGTTGCAGCCGGCTGCCTGATCTACTACATGCTTATGATCGTTGCCGGCGGGATCACGGCAGACGACATCCGGAACCTTCCAATGGGAGAAAAGATCCTGGCGGTTACCGCAAAGTTCCCTTACGTAGACAGATTCCTGATGCGATAACCTGCAGCTGCCAGATACCAGGACCTGCGTTTGCCGGGCACAGGAACCTGCGGCTGCCCGGTATGGCGGCGGCAGGGCCTTAGCTGTTCGGCCCTCGGTAATACCTGTACTCGTATTTTTTCTTATTGACCCTTCTGGATATCTTTTTCAGTATTGTCCTGAGTATGACGAAACCGCTTGCTGCAAGCAGGATGCCCAGCACGGTATATGAATAGTGCGATTCGAGCCCCGGGTCTTCGGCTTCCGTATCCTGGGCTGCTGCCACAGGGGCTTTGCTTATCGTTCTTGCGGCAATGAGGTCTACTTTTCCAATCGCCTTTCCGTCCGAGATATATTCAACAGTTCCGATCACATCGCCTTTTCGTACCGGCGCCTTGATCACATTGGGTATGTCCAGCCTGGTTTCGATATCGTTACCTGCAGTACCGTCGGACTGCACCGGGAGTGCGATACTGAACTCCGATCCTGTTACCAGGTCCAGTATATTATCATTTACGGCTGCCTCTTCTACAATCACCGATTTTACTGTGCTTCCGGCATCCGTCAGCTTTTGCATCGAATAGTTTTCGAAACCGTAACGGAGCAGTTCCGTAGCATACCCGTAGACCTTGTTCGCCGTCATCACGTGCATGACTACTGCGATCAGTTCCATGCCGTCCTCGCCCGTTGCCGATATCACGAGATTGTTTCCTGCAGCCGCCGTATAGCCGGTTTTCATGCCTGTCACGGTATACTCGCATTCTTTGCCGCTGACCGTGTATGGATATGTATTGTCATACCACAGCAGTTTGTTCGTGTTCCTCAGCGGATCCCATTTATCGTGCTTGTTTGTGGCGGGCAGGTCTTCATAGTATTCCGTGGCCACGATTTTCCTGAATTCGGGGATGGTCATGGCGTGTCGGGCCATGACCGCGATATCGCGGGCGGTCGTGAAATGGTCGGCGTCTTCCTTTTCTGTGTCTTTTCCGGAAGGGTTCACGTAATATGTATTTACAGCCCCCAATTCCTTTGCTCTCCGATTCATCATTTCCACGTAATCTTTGCGTGTAGAGGCCACGTTTTCGGCAATGATATTGGCAGCCTCGTTGGCGGATTTTATCAGCATCACGTTGAGCATGTTTTCCAGTGTAAAGCCGGTCTCGCCCGCCATGATGCCTATGTTCATCCCGCCCCTGCCTATATCGTATACGGCTTCCTGGGATACTTTCATCTCCTGCTGCAGGTCGCCGTTCTCCAGCGCCACGATGGCGGTAAGTATCTTGGTGAGGCTGGCAGGACGTATCTGCTTGTCCGCATTCTGCTCCGCAAAAATCCTTCCAGTCTTTGCATCCATCAGTACATAACAGGTTTCTTCGTCTGGTATGTCCGGCGACTTGGCATACACGGGCACAGCAAGGGTAAAAGACAGGATAGTTATGACAAACAGGTATAACAGTTCCAGTAATCCTTTTTTCATATGTCTCTCCAGTTTGGTCAGTCTTTTGTGAAATAGTGTTCGCTTTGCGAGACCGCATCATGCCTGTTGCAAAATTGCATCATTTTCATTTTAGCATTTTGCGGCGCCCGTTTCAAGCCGCACCAGCACGGGCATCCGCGGAAACATACAGGTCAGCCCTTCTCTGCCCGCCGCAGCTTGGCGCAGAACATGTATTAACGTCCTTCATGGTACGCCGGGTATATGGCGGCATTACAATGCATATGCGCCTGGGTTGTCGTGCGTGTATCGGTTATATGTAGTACAATAGTAATATAATGCCGATATTATAGCTGGGCAATGCAAATGCTGCGCCAGTGCAATGGCAATGCTGAACAGTGCAGATACTCGTGTTGGTATGATGATGTGCGATGCTTATACATAAATTCACCGGGAAGTGGCAAATTAAGTATAAACAATCAACCAGTGCCGGGAGGATCATTTACTAATGAAAATCAGACGGATTGTCAGGATTCTGGCGATTGCAGTCATCATTGCCGTCGCTGTTTCGATATACCTGCAGGAGAAGAATGTGATAGAAAGAGAGGACAGTTACGGGTATGTCCAGAGTTCTGTCAAAAGCGACGAAGGGAAAATCAGGGTAGTCATAAGCGCCGTAGGCGACGTGGTGCTCGGGCAGGACTCGCGGTTCAGTTACAGGGATTCGTTCGATCATGTTTTCGAAAAGACCGGCGGAGATTACGGTTACTTTTTCTCCAACGCCCGGGAGGTACTCGAGCAGGATGACATCACGATAGCGAATCTTGAGTGCGTCCTGGGCAATGAGACGGAAAAGGCTGAAAAATATGACTACGGCAATAATTACTGGTTCATTGGCAGGCCTGAATATGTGAACATCCTGAAGGCCGGAAGCATAGAGGCTGTCAGTCTCGCAAACAACCACACGTATGACTATGGGCAGAAGGGATACGATGCTACCTGCAGGGCCCTTGACGACGTGGGGATAAAGCATTTCGGCTATTCCCGGACGGCGGTCAGCATGGTCAACGGGATAAATGTCGGCATGGCCGGATTCAACCAGCTTGGCGAATACGAGCAGGGCCGTGACACCGATGAGCTTAAGCAGGAGATCGAATCCGTGACCAGGGATCTCAGGGAGCGGAGCAATCTTGTCGTTGTTTACTTCCACTGGGGCAAAGAGTATTCTTACAAAACGGACAGGCTGCAGACGGAGCTGGCGCAGCTTGCCATAGATTCCGGGGCCGACCTTGTTTTGGGCAGCCATCCCCACGTATTGCAGCCGATCGAGATATACAAAGACAGGTATATAGTCTACAGCCTTGCCAATTTCTGCTTCGGCGGCAACAAAAAGCCGTCGGATCTCGATACGGCGGTCTACCGGCAGGCATTTCTGTTCGACCGGGACGGCAGCCTGGTCAGCATACAGGCGCCGGAGATAATACCGTTCTCGGCATCATCGCAGCGATCCGTAAACGATTACAGGCCGACGCCTGCTGAAGGGGAAGCAAAAGACCGGATTTTTGCAAAACTGGACTATTCGGCGGATATGGCGGCATTGATGGAACTGTCGGTGGATAAGGATGAAATGGTCAGGCTTGATGAGGTGGCAGAGGATGTAATCATTGACCTGAAGTATGCCTCGTCGGACAACATCACGGGAAAGCCCGTCTATGACTCGAACACCGCCTGGCTGAGAAGAGGTACTGCAAACAAGCTCAAGAAGGCCAACGAGGCCTTGATGAACCAGGGTTACAGGATCAAGGTATGGGATGCGTACAGATCCGAGGAGGATCACAGGATCCTGCATGATACTGCGAAGAACAGCTATTACTTCATCGACCCGAAGATCGGCTCCAATCATACACGGGGGGCCGCAGTCGATGTGACGCTGGTGGATATCGACGGGAACGAGCTCGATATGCCCAGCAGATTCGACGAGATGTCCGAAAAAGCACACAGGACTTACAAGTTTGCCACGCCCGAACAGAAAAGGAATGCCGTGATACTGGAGAAAGCGATGAAGGATGCCGGGTTCATCCCGCTGGAAAACGAGTGGTGGCATTTTGACGACTCGGAATGCAAGAGCTATGAGTTCCTGCCTTCGCTGAATGATGAATAAGCTGAGGTTTAATATCGCGGCTTTGGGTATGTGAACAAGCGGTTCCCGGAGCGCATGATAACAGGCGCCGTTTGAGCGGAAGCAGGACCAGGGATTGCCTGCTATATACCGGGATCCCCGCGGCAGCCGGATGTACGACTCGATTCTGGTGGAAAAACGGACAAGCCGGTGATAAAATAATGTCCGGCAATAATGCAGGCCGGTTGGGCAGACCGGCGCCGAATATTTATACATGCCAGGCGGGAAATTGAAATAATAATTAAGTAAGCGTTATCATCGTACAGGTGAACGCTATCAGTTGCTCCGGCAGGCTGCTTCACACCGGGTCCCGGAAGCAGCGGCCGGCAAGTCACGGGGGTGCGGGATGGAAAAACATGCTTTGGAGGAGTACATAGAAAAACTCCAGGAGAAAAAACTGCTGCTGAGGCACAACTGTACGCTTGAAACCGCAAAACAGGCAGTGAACCATGTGGCGTACGATTCGAACAAGGCAGCGCGCAATACGCTTTTCGTATGCAAGGGAGC